>NZ_QGSW01000320.1:0-11043 GCF_003176715.1 Micromonospora sp. S4605 | reverse complement strand
ACCCGAGCCCTCCCCGCCTGATCTCCCTGCTGGTAGGCACGTGCCGGCGGGCCGGGCGGTTCAATCACCGGCGGCCAGCAGGTCGCTGTGCCGGACCACGACGCCGAGCCGGCCGGCCGCCGCGTCGGCCAACCGGCGCCGCCGGTACGCCTCGGCCGGGCCGGCCAGCTCCGGCCGCTGCTCGCAGGCCGCGTCCAGCCAGCCGGTGAACCACTCGGCCGCCAGCTCGGCCTGGTCCGCGCCGAGCCGCCAGGGGCTGGGCCGCACGTCGACGCCGACCCCGCGCCGGGCGAACGCGGCGACGGTCGCCTCCACCGCGTCCGGGCCGAGCAGCGCGCGGCCGGCCACCGTGCGACGCTGGTGGTCGTTGAACGCCGCCGCGACCTCGCCGTCCAGCGGGTCGGCCGGGGTCAGCTCCACCCGCCCGGTCACCGAGATCATGAACAGCACCGGGCAGCCAACGCCGGCGCACGCCCCGACCAGCCGGTCGACCTCGTCGGCGGTGAGCATGTCGAGCAGCGCCGAGGCGACCACCAGCGAGGTGCCGGCGAGGTCGGCGGCGGTGAGCCGGGTGAGGTCGCCCTGCCGGGTGGCGACCGTGACCGGTGCGCCGTCGGCGGCGACCACGCCGGCCATCCCGGCGTCGGCCCGGCGCAGCAGGTCCGCGTCGCCGTCGTGCAGCACCCAGTGCTGCGGGCCGGGCAGGCGCGGAGCCAACCAGCGGCCCAGCGAACCGGTGCCCGCGCCGAGGTCGTGGAGCAGCAGCGGGCCGCCGCCGGTCAGCCGGCCGCGGACCCGGTCCACCAGGTCCGCGGCGCGGGCGGCGGCGTCGGCGGGCTCGCGCAGGGCGAGCCAGCGCGCGAAGTCCGGTGGCAGGGAAACCGTCATGCCGGCATCGCCTCCTTCAGCACCTTGCCGGTGAGCGTCGCGGTGAGCGTCCAGTCGTCGAGGGTGTCCCGCCGGGCGCGGGCCGCCGCGCGCAGCCGGTCGCGCAGCGGCGGGTCACCGAGCCACCGGCGCAGGCCGCCGGCCAGCGCCGCCGGGTCGTCGGGGGGCACCAGCAGCCCCGGCGGGGTGCCGTCCGGCGCCCGACCGAGCGCCTCCGGCAGCCCGCCGGCCGCCGTGCCCAGCACCGGGATCCCGCGGGCCAGGGCCTCGGTGACCACCATGCCGTACGTCTCGCCGCGCGAGGCGAGCACCAGCAGGTCGGCGCCGGCGTACGTGGCGGCGAGCCGCTCGCCGGCCAGCGGGCCGACCAGCCGCACCCGGCCGGCGAGGCGGTGCGCGGCGATCCGGCGGCGCAGCCCGGCGACGAAGTCCGGGTCCCGGTCCAGCGGGCCGGCGCAGACGCAGGTCCAGGGGGTGTCGGCGACTGCGGCCAGGGCGTCCACCAGCACGTCGTGTCCCTTGTGCGGGGTGACCGCGGCGACGCAGAGCAGCGCGGCGCCGGCCGCGGTGCCGGGCGCCAGCGGCGCCGGGTCCACCCCCGGCGGGGCGACGTGCACCCGGTCGGCCGGCAACGGGTACGCGGCCAGCAGCCGGGTGCGGGTCCACTCGCTGGTGGTGACCACCGCGGTCGCCGCCGCCAGCGCGGCGGCCTCCGCGTCCCCGCCCAGCGGCAGGTGCACCAGCACCACCAGGCGCAGCCGGCGGGCCTGCGGCGTCAGCACCTCCGGCACCGCCGAGGCGACCAGACCGTCGACGAGCACCAGCGCCCCGTCGGGCAGCGCGACCAACCGGTCGGCCAGCCCGGTCCGCTCCGCCGGCGTCGGGTCGGGCCACCCGCCGGGCACGGCGTGCTCCCGCACCGACCAGCCCGCGGCGGCGAGCCCCTGGCAGAGCCGGCGGTCGTAGTGGTTGCCGCCGCTCGGCCGGGCCGGGTCGTCGATGTCGTTCGGCAGCACGACGTGCACCACATCCATCAGCGTTCCCTTCCGTTCGCGACTGCGGGGCTCGCAAGCTCACTCCTCGCGCTCACAGCGCCGCCCTCCGTTCGCGACTGCGGGGCTCGCAAGCTCACTCCTCGCGCTCACAGCGCCGCCTTCCGTTCGCGACTGCGGGGCTCGCAAGCTCACTCCTCGCGCTCACAGCGCCGCCTTCCGTTCGCGACTGCGGGGCTCGCAAGCTCACTCCTCGCGCTCACAGCGACCGTTCGTAGCTGGCCCAGGCGATGTGCGACTCGTGCAGGGTGACGGTGATGCCGGCCAGGCCGCGTGCGCCCGGGCCCAGGTCGCCGGCGCGCACCCGGTCGGCGAGCCGGTCGGCGACCGTCCGGGCCAGCACCTCGGTGGTGGTGTTCAGGCCGGCGAACGCCGGCTCGTCGTCGAGGTTGCGGTAGGTCAGTTCGGCGAGGACGGCCTTGAGCTGCTCGGTGGCCAGCCCGATGTCGACCACGACGCCGTCGGCGTCCAGGTCGGCCCGGCGGAAGGTGGCGTCGACCACGAAGGTCGCCCCGTGCAGCCGCTGGGCGGGGCCGAAGACCTCCCCCCGGAAGCTGTGGGCGATCATCATGTGGTCCCGGACGGTCACGCTGAACACTGATCACTTCCCGTCGTAGCTGATGAGGTGGCACAGGGCGGGCAGGCTGCCCGTGGTCAGTCGGGGCAGCACGTCGGGCAGCTCGGCGAACGGCGACCCGCCGGTGATCAGCGCGTCGAACGCGGGATCGGCGAGCAGTTCCAGGGCGAGCGCGAGCCGGTCGGCGTAGCCGCGGCTGGCCCGCCGGGCCGGCGCGACCGCGCCCACCTGGCTGCCGCGGATGGTCAGCCGGCCGGAGTGGAAGTTCCCGCCCAGCGCCACCTGCACCGGGCGGTCGCCGTACCAGCTGAGCTCGACCACGGTGCCCTCGGGGGCGAGCAGGTCCAGCGCGCGTTGCAGGCCGGCGCCGGTGGCGCTGGCGTGCACCACGAGGTCCCGGCCGCCGGTCGCCCGCTCCGGGGTGGCGAACTCCACGCCCAGCGCCGCCGCCACCCCGGCGCGGGCGGGGTCGACGTCGACCAGCTCCACCCGGACGCCGGGGAACCGGGCGAGCAGGGCGGCCACGCTGCAGCCGACCATTCCCCCGCCGACCACGCTGACCCGGTCGCCGACCAGCGGCGGGGCGTCCCACAGCGCGTTGACAGCGGTCTCCACGGTGCCGGCCAGCACCGCCCGGGCGGGCGGCACCGCGTCCGGCACCGGCACCACCGCGGTGACCGGTACGACGTACGCGGTCTGGTGCGGGTAGAGGCAGAACACGATCCGCCCGCGCAGGTCGTCCGGGCCCTGCTCGACCTCGCCGACGTTGAGGTAGCCGTACTTCACCGGGGCCGGGAAGTCGCCCTCCTGGAACGGGGCGCGCATGGCGGCGTACTGGCTGGCCGGCACCCGGCCGGCGAAGACGAGCGTCTCGGTGCCGCGGCTAACCCCGGAGAACCGAGTGCGGACCAGGACCTCGTCGGGACCGGGTGCGGGCAGCCGGACCGGGCGGATCTCGCCCTGGCCCGGCGCGCGGAGCCAGAAGGCGTGGGCCTCGCGGGTCACCGGCATCTCCTCACCCGACCGAACCGAACGGCCGGATTTTCCGTGTACCCCGGCAGGGGGTTGTCGATCATAGACACGGAGGCATGGTGCCCACGGTTCGAACTGGTCCGGTGATCGGGCTGATCTTCCAGATTGTCCTGCTCGCCGGTCTCGCCGGAACTGTCGGACTCGGCGGAGCGGGTTGGCTCGCCGGGCTCGCGTACGCGGCGGTCGGCTGCGCCGTGCTGAACCGGGGGCTGCACCGCTGCGCGGCGGCCGGGCTGGGCCCGGCGGACCGGGTGACGCTGACCCGGGCGGTGCTGGTGGGCGGCGTGACCGCGCTGGTGGCCGACTCCGCCCACCGGCCCACGCCGGTCGGCGTGCTGGTCGTGCTGACCGCTGTCGCGCTGCTGCTGGACGCGGTGGACGGTCGGGTCGCCCGGCGCACCGGCACGGCGAGCGCGTTCGGCGCCCGCTTCGACATGGAGGTCGACGCGTTCCTGATTCTCGTGCTCAGCCTGTACGTGGCACCGTCGGTGGGCGGTTGGGTGCTCGCGATCGGCGCGATGCGGTACGCCTACGTCGCGGCGGCCCGGGTGCTGCCCTGGTTGCGCGGGCAACTGCCGGCCCGCTACTGGCGCAAGGTGGTCGCCGCCGTGCAGGGCGTGCTGCTGCTGGTCGCCGCGTCCGCGGCGCTGCCCCGGACGCTGACCGTGCTGGTGCTGGCGGTGGCGTTGGCGCTGCTGGTGGAGTCCTTCGGCCACGACGTCGGCTGGCTGTGGCGGCACCGGGCGGTCCCGGCCCGGCCACGGGTCGGCCGCGCCGCGCCCGCGCTACCCGCCCGCCGGGTGACGCTGCCGGTCCGCCGGCAGCCGAGCGGAACCGGTGAGCCGGCCGGCGTCCGGGACCTGCCGGTCGCCCCGCCCGTGCTGTCGCTGCGCTGACCCGGGAGCCGTGATGTCGATCCAGACCCCATCCCGTCCATCGTCGACCGAACCTGATGATTCCGTCGAGCCGTCGCGACACTCCGCACCGGAGGCCGGGTCGGAACGCCGGGCGGCAAAGGCGCGCTCGGCACGTACCCCTGCCGGAGCTGGCCGCCGGCGGGGCCGGGCCGTGGCGGCCTGGGTGACCACCGTGCTCGCCGGCGCGCTGGTGCTGGTCGCGCTCACCGTGCCGAGCCGACCCGGGCAGCTCACCCCCGCCGCCTTCCTGCGCATTCCGCTGGAAGGGCTGCTGGTGGCCGCCCTGCTGCTCGCCCTGCCGGGCCGGGCACGGCGGGTGGTGGCCGCCGCGACCGGGGCGCTGCTCGCCCTGCTGACCGTGCTGAAGCTCGCCGACCTGGGATTCCGCTCGGCACTCGGCCGGCCGTTCGACGTGGTCCTCGACTGGGCGCTGCTCGACGACGCGGTCGGTTTCCTCACCGACTCGTTCGGCCGGGCCGGCGGCACCGGCGCGGTCGTCGGCGTGCTGGTGCTGGTCGTGGTGCTGGTGCTGGCCCTCACCGCGGCGGTGCTGCGGCTGGCCGGGCTGGCCGCCCGGCACGGGGTCGGGGCGCGGCGGGTGGTCGCCGTGCTGGTAGTGCTCTGGGTGGCCGCCGCGGCCACCGGGGTGCGGGTCGCCCCCGGCGTGCCGGTCGCCGACACCGCCGCCACCGCGCTGGTGCACGACCACGCCCGGCAGGCGCAGGCGCGGCTGCGCGACCGGGAGGCGTTCGCCGCACAGGTGGGCGCCGACCCGTTCCGGCACACCCCGGGTGCGGAGTTGCTCACCGCGCTGCGCGGCAAGGACGTGATCGTCGCCTTCGTGGAGAGCTACGGCCGGGACGCGGTCGAGGACCCGGAGTTCGCCCGGATCGGCGAGGTCCTGGACGCGGGCACCGAGCGGCTGCGGGCGGCCGGGTTCGGCGCCCGCAGCGGCTTCCTCACCTCGCCCACCACCGGGGGCGGCAGCTGGCTGGCCCACGACACCCTGCTGTCCGGGTTGTGGATCGACAACGAGCAGCGCCATCGCAGCCTGCTGGCCAGCGACCGGCTCACCCTCGGCGGCGCCTTCCGGCGGGCCGGTTGGGACACCGTCGGGGTGATGCCCGCCGCCACCCAGCCCTGGCCGGAGGGCGCCTTCTTCGGCTACGACAGGTACTACGACGCCGCGGGCCTGGACTACCGGGGGCCGAAGTTCAGCTACGCCCCGATGCCCGACCAGTACACGCTGGCCACCTTCCAGCGCCGGGAGCGGGACGTCGCCGATCGCCCGCCGCTGATGGCCGAGATCCCGCTGATCTCCAGCCACTCGCCCTGGACCCGGATCCCCAAGGTGATCGACTGGACCGCGGTCGGCGACGGCAGCGTCTACCACGACGCGGCGGTCAGCAACCCGAAGTCGCAGCCCCGCGTCGGCTACCGCAAGGCCGTCGAGTACTCGGTGCGCACGTTGGTCTCCTATCTGGAGACGTACGGGGACCGGGACCTGGTGCTGGTCTTCCTCGGCGACCACCAGCCGGCCCCGGTGGTCACCGGCGACGACGCCAGCCGGGACGTGCCGGTCAGCATCGTCGCCGCCGACCCGGCGGTGCTCGACCGGGTCGCCGGTTGGGGCTGGCAGGACGGGCTGCGGCCGGGGCCCGAGGCACCGGTCTGGCCGATGGACGCCTTCCGCGACCGGTTCCTGACCGCGTTCAGCGCCGACCCGCCGACCGGCCGGGCCCACGGCCGCTGACGCGGGGACCGGTGGCCGCCGCCGACGACGACGACGGCCGGTGGACGGTGGTCGGCGGGTCGGCGGGCGGCGGACGGCGGACGGCGGTGAGACGCGCGCGCATGTGGACGCGCGTCCCGCGCATGGCCCCCGGCGGGCGGACGGCGTTGGATGGAGGGCATGACGATCAACGAACACCCGGTGCTGGTGCTCGGCGGCAACGGCAAGACCGGCCGCCGCGTCGCCGACCGCCTCACCGCGCTCGGCCGGCCCGTCCGGCGCGGATCCCGGACCGGCACGCCCCCCTTCGACTGGACCGACCGGGCCACCTGGCCGGCAGCACTGGACGGCGTCGGCGCGGTGTACCTGTCGTACCAGCCGGACCTGGCGGTGCCCGGTGCGGTGGCGGCGGTGGAGTCGTTCACCCGGCTGGCGGTCGCCCGCGGGGTGGACCGGGTGGTGCTGCTCTCCGGCCGGGGCGAGCCCGAGGCCGAGCAGGCCGAACAGGCGGTCCGGCAGGTGGTGGACGCCGCCGGCGGCCGGTGGACGGTGGTGCGGGCGAGCTGGTTCCAGCAGAACTTCAGCGAGGGCCCGTTCGTCCACGACGTACGGCGGGGCGAGGTGGCCCTGCCGGTCGACGGGGTGGCGGAGCCGTTCGTCGACGCGGACGACGTAGCGGAGGTCGCCGTCGCCGCGCTGACCGGGGACGGGCACGCCGGCGAGGTGTACGAGGTGACCGGCCCCCGGTTGCTGACGTTCGCCGAGGTGGTCGCCGAGATCGCCGCCGCGACCGGCCGGCCGCTCCGGTTCACCCCGGTGTCCGCCGCCGAGTACACCGCGGCGCTGGGCCGGGCCGGCGCGCCGGCCGAGGTGGTCGCGCTGCTGACGTACCTGTTCACCGAGGTCCTCGACGGGCGCAACGCCAGCCTGGCCGACGGCGTGCGGCGGGCCCTGGGCCGCCCGCCCCGGGACGTCACCGGGTACGCGCAAGCCACCGCGGCCACCGGCGTGTGGGCGGCCTGAGATGACCGTGCTGCGTACGCTCAGCCTGCTCGCCGCCGCGGTGTCCACCGGCCTGATGGCCGGGCTGTTCGCGGCGTTCGCCTACGCGGTGATGCCCGGCCTGGTCCGCGCGGACGACCGGACCCTGGTCCTCGCGATGCAGCGGATCAACGAGTCCATCATCAACGGTTGGTTCCTGGTCTGCTTCCTCGGCGCCCTGGTCTGCACGGCGCTGACGGCGGTGCTGCACCTCGGCTCCGCGCACCGGGCCGTCCTGCCGTGGCTCGTCGCCGCGCTGCTGCTCTACCTGGTGGTGCTGGTCGTCACCGGGACTGTCAACGTGCCGCTGAACAACCAGTTGGCCGCCGCCGGCGATCCGGACCGGGTGGCCGACCTGGCAGCGGTGCGGGACCGGTTCACCACCGCCTGGGTGCGCTGGAACGTCCTCCGCGCGGTCGCCTCGACCGCCGCGTTCGCCCTGCTCGGTTGGGCCCTGGTGGTGCACGGCCGGCTGACCGGCTGAGCGGCGCCGCAACCCGGTGCCGGCGCCGGCCGGCATGCCGGAGCCGGTCCGGGGACACCGCGACCGGGCGCGGACCGCGACCGCGCGCGGACCGCGACCGCGCGCGGACCGGAGCCGCACGGGTCAGCGCGGCGTGATGAGATCGGTGTAGTCGGCCGCGCTGAGCGGCTGCCGGGACAGCGACCCGTCCGCCCGCGGTACGCCGAGCGGCTGCCCGCGCCGCAGGAACGACACGGTCTCCACGTCGGCGCGGGCGGTCAGGGTGCAGACCAGCTGCCCGAAGGCGAGCACCTCGTCGCTGCGGCCGGCCTCGTCGTCGACCGCGTCGACCTCGACCTCGGCGTGGGTGCCGGCGATCCGGACGGCGGCGCCGCCGACCGCGCCGGGCAGCGAGCTGGTCAGCCCCCGGTCGCGTTCGGCGGCGCTCGGGCCGGCGAGCAGGTGGGCCAGCTGGGCGTCGGCCGTCGGGGCGGCGTCCAGCCGCCGCTCGACGGGGACCAGGCGGTCGTCGCGGACGAAGCAGAGCACCTCGGCGACCCGGCCCGCCGGGGAGGTCGCCTCGCCGCTCGCCGCCGACGGGAACGGGCCGCGCGGCGCGGGCACGGTACGGGGGGCGTCCTCGACCGGCACCCCGCAGCCGGCGAGCAGCAGGATCAGCGTGGCGAGTGCGGCCGCCCGGCGGCCCGGACGCATCCCGGCCGCGGTGCGCCGGGCGCGCCGGGCCGTGGCGGCCACGCGTCCGGTTCCGGCAGCCGGGCCCGGGGTGTTTCCGGCGCGGTCACGGCTCATCGGAGGGCCTCCGGCAGTTCGACGCGGAACCGGGCCCCGCCGCCGGGGCGGTCCCCGACCTCGGCCCGGCCACCGTGGCTGGCGGCGTGCTGGGCGACGAGGGCCAGCCCGAGGCCGCTGCCGTCACCGCCGGCCCGGGCGTGCGCGGCCCGGGCCCGGACGAACCGGTCGAAGACCGCCTCCCGCTCGGCGACCGGCACGCCGGGACCCTCGTCGTCGACCTCGACGACGCCCGTCCCGCCCCGCCGGGCCAGCCGCACCGCGACCGGCCCGCCGCCGTACCGCACGGCGTTGTCGAGCAGGTTGACCAGGATCTGCTCCACCCGGCGCCGGTCCACCGACCAGGTCGTCGCGGTGCCCGGCGCGACCCGCACCAGCGAGTCGGGCAGAGACCGGGCCCGGCAGGCCTCCCGGGCCAGGGCCGCCACGTCGACCGGCGCCCGGTCGGCCGGCCGGTCGCTGCGGGCCAGTTCGATCAGGTCGTTGACCAGCTGCTGGAAGCGGGCGACCTCGTCGGCCACCAGGCCGGCGGCCAGCGCGGTCCGCTCGTCGAGGTGCTCCCGGCGGTTGGCCAGCACGCTCGCCGCGGCCGACAGCGTCTGCAACGGTGAGCGCAGCTCGTGGCTGACGTCGGCGGCGAACCGGCGGTCCCGTTCGATCCGCCGGGCGAGCTGGTCGACCATGTGGTTGAACGAGGTGGAGAGCCGGGTCAGGTCCGGGTCGGTGGTCGGCGCCAGCCGGGCGGTGAAGCTGCCCGCCGCGATCTTCTCCGCCGCGTCGGCGACCGCGGTGAGCGGCCGCAGGCTGTGCCGGGTGGCGTACCAGCCGACGGCGGCGCCCGATCCGGCGACCACGATGGCGACCGCGGTCAGCGCCAGGGCGAGGACCTGGAGGGTCTCCTCCAGCTCCCGCAGCGAGGTCACCTCGTAGTAGCCGACCGCCTCGGCCAGCGGCACGCCGACCAGCAGGGCCGGCTGGCCGTCGATCCGGACCCGCTGCACCGCCGGTTTCCCGCCGCGCACCAGGCGTTGCAGGTCGGCGGGGACGGCGGCGGTCAGCCCGTCGTCGGCGGTGCGCAGGTACCACTGGTCGTCGCGGTGCAGCAGCGGGCGGCGGTTGCCGCCGGTGTCCAGCGACCGCAGCACCTCCGCCACGTCCGGCGCCTCGGCGTCCAGGCCGGTGCGCACCACGGCCGCGTCGAAGTACGCCGCCCGCAGCGCGGTGCGCTCCCGCTCGTCGAGCAGGGACCGCCGGGTCAGCTCGTACGACACCAGGGCCATCGAGGCGGCCAGCAGCAGCGCGCCGACGGCGAAGCCGGCGGTGACCCGGGCCCGCAGGCCGAGCCGCCTCATCGTTGCAGCTTGTAGCCGAGGCCGCGCAGGGTGACCAGGTGGCGCGGGTTGGCCGGGTCGCTCTCGATCTTCTGCCGGAGCCGGCCGACGTGCACGTCGACGAGGCGTTCGTCGCCGGTGTCGTAGCCCCACACCCGGCTCAGCAGCTGCTGCCGGGACAGCACCCGTCCGGCGTGCTCGGCCAGCTCGCAGAGCAGCCGGAACTCGGTGCGGGTGACCGGCACCGGCTGCCCGTCGCGGCGTACCTCGCCGGCCTCCGGGCTGATCTCCAGCTCGCCGAAGGTGAGCACGGACACCGCCGGTGCGGCGGCCCGTGCGCGCCGGCGCAGGGCGCGCAGCCGGGCGGACAGCTCCTTGATCGCGACCGGCTTGACCACGTAGTCGTCGGCGCCCGCCTCCAGCGCCGCGACGATGTCGTGGGTGTCGTCGCGGGCGCTGATCACCACGATCGGCACGTCGTCGTCGCGGCGCAGCTGCCGGATGCACTCGAAGCCGTCCAGCCCCGGCAGCATCAGGTCGACGAGCACGTTGTCGGCCGGGTCCTGGCGCTGCGCCCGCAGTCCCTCCTCCGCGGTGGCCGCCCCCCGTGCCGTGTACCCCTCGTCCTCCAAGGCGAGCAGCAGGGCCAGGCGGATCCGGTCGTCGTCCTCGATCACCAGTACGCCCGTCATATCCGCATCATCCCCGGCGCCCTGCCGAGCACCCAGCCCTGGCCGGCGCCGGACGGATTTGTCACATAACTGTCATGCAACCGCGCGTCCAGTGCCAAGGCCGGCCGGCAGGGTGGGTCCCGGAGTCGACGGACGGGGAGGGCGACCGGTGTCGGAACAGCAGGCGGGGTGGTCGGTGCCGCTGATCGAGGTGGCGCTCACCACGGAACTGGACCGGGCCGGACTGTCGGTGACGGGCCTGGTCTTCGACCGGGTGCTGGCGCTGTCCCCGGGGCACGTGGTGGTGGACCTCGCCGATTGCCGGCACGTCGACGCCGCCGGCATCGGGCTGCTGCTGGAGGTGCACCGCCGGCTCGCCCGCCGACAGGCGGTGCTGAGCCTGCGTGACCCGAGCCCGCGGATCCGGAAGATCCTGCAGACCGCCCGGCTGGACCAGGTGCTGTCGGTGACCGAGACCGCGCAGCCGGTCCGCCCCGCGGACGCGCCACCCCCCGCCGACACGCCACCC
>NZ_QGSW01000319.1:0-11154 GCF_003176715.1 Micromonospora sp. S4605 | reverse complement strand
CCGGTTGATGGCCGCGCGCCTAGCCGGTGAGGACGTCGAGCCGCAAGGCCCGATCGAGACCGAGGCAGCCCGACGCCTCGACGACGAACTCAACCAGAAGTAGCCACCCGGTTACCCAACACTTTCTGAGGCGTTACAGCCGGCGCGGGCCGGTGTCCGGCCGGTCGGCCGCGGCGCCGGTGCGCACGGTGGCGTGCAGCACCGAGAGGCCGTCCGGCCGGACCAGCACCGGGTTCAACGTGAGCGATCGCACCCGGGGCTGCTCGTCGGCGAGCCGGCCGACCCGCAGCAGCAGCTCGGCCAGGGCCGCCCGGTCCACCGGCGCGGCGCCCCGGTGGCCGCGCAGCAGCGGCGCCGCACGCGGCTCGTCGACCAGCTCGGCGGCGTCCCGGTCGGTCAGCGGGACGGCCCGCCAGGCCCGGTCGCCGAGCAGCTCGGTCGCGACACCGCCGAGCCCGAAGCCGACCACCGGCCCGAAGGCCGGGTCCTCCACCAGCTCGACCACGCAGGCCACGCCGGGCGGGACCATCGGCTGGACCAGCACGTCCGCGCCGAAGACCGGGGACATCTCGGCGTACGCGCGGCGCAGCGTGGCCGTGTCGGGCAGATCGAGCCGGACCGCGCCGAGGTCGAGCCGGTGCCGCAGCCCGGGGGCGGCCGCCTTCAGCGCCACCGGGTAGCCGAGCCGGTCGGCCGCGGCGACCGCCTCGTCGGCCGAGCGCGCGGGCACCGACTCCACCACGTCGATGCCGTACGCGGCGAGCAGTCCGGCCGGGTCGGTGGCCTCCGGGCGCAGTGCCGCCTGCGCCGCCGCCCGGTCGACGCCGGGCAGCTCCGGAAGCGTCCCGGGTGGGCGGCGCAGCCAGTCGGCGTACGCGGTGACCCGGGCCAGGGCGCGGACCGCCTCCTCCACGCTCGGGTACGCCGGCACCCCGGCCGGCGCCCGGCCGACCAGGAACGTGGCCACGATCGGCTTGCCGGCCGCGAGCGCGTCCGGCAGCGCGGCGGAGAAGTCCGCCTCGGCGTCGGGGAGCTGGCCCGGCAGCGGCGGGGCGAAGACCACGACGAGGGCGTCCACCCGGTCGTCCGCGGCGGTCTCGGCCAGCGCGGCGGCGAACTCGGCCGCCCCGGCGCGCGGGCCGACGTCCCGCACGCCGCCGGCGGCGACGGTCAGCCCCTGGGCGGCGCAGGCGGTGGCGGCCAGCCCGGTCAGCGCCGAGGAGTTGCCGACCACGCCGACCCGCCGGCCGGCCGGCAGCGGTTGGTTGGCCAGCAGCACCCCGACGTCGAGCAGCTCGGCCACGGTGTCCACCCGGATCACGCCGGACTGGGCGAACAGCGCGCTCACCGCGACCTGGTCCGGCCCGACGGCGTCGCCGACGCCGGGCGGGCGGGCCGGCGAGGCGAGCGCCACCACCGGCTTGTCCCGGCCGATCCGGCGGGCCAGCCGGGCGAACTTGCGCGGATTGCCGAACGTCTCCAGGTACAGCATGATCACGTCGGTGCCCGGGTCGTCCTGCCAGTACTGCAGCAGGTCGTTGCCGGAGACGTCGGCCCGGTTGCCGGCGGAGACGAAGCTGGACAGCCCCAACCCGCGCCGGTCCGCCTCGGCCAGCAGGGCCACCCCGAACGCGCCGGACTGGCTGAAGATGCCCACCCGGCCGGGCACCGGCAGCCGCGGCGCGAGGGTGGCGTTGAGGCGTACCGCCGGGTCGGTGTTGGCGACGCCGAGGCAGTTCGGGCCGACCACCCGCATCCCGGCGGCGTGCGCGGCGCGGACCAGGGCCCGCTGCGCGGCGGCTCCCTCCCGGCCGGCCTCGGCGAAGCCGGCGGAGATCACCACCAGGCCGTGCACCCCGGCGGCGGCCGCGTCCGCGACCACCGCCTCGGCCGCCGGCGGCGGCACCGCGACCACGGCCAGGTCCACCGGCAGGCCGGCCGCGGCCGCCGACGGGTACGCGGGCAGCCCGGCGACCGTCGCCGCGCTCGGGTGCACCGGCACCACCGGCCCGGTGAAACCGAAGTCGCGCAGGTGCCCCAGCACCGCCGCGCCCACGCCCTGCCCGGTGGCGCTGGCGCCGTAGACCGCCACCCCACGGGGGGCGAGCAGCCGGGCGATGGACCGGGCCTCGGTGCGGTGCTCCCGGCCCCGCTGCACCTCCAGCGTCGCCTCGGTGGGCGCGATCGGGAAGCTCAGGTGCACCACGCCGTCGGCGAACTCGCGCTGCACCTGGTAGCCGAAGTCGGCGAAGACCCGCAGCATCGCGCCGTTGGCCGGCAGCACCTCGGCGACGAAGTTGACGATGCCGACCCGGCGGGCGGCGTCGGCCAGGTGCTCCAGCAGCACCGAGCCGATCCCCCGGCCCTGGTAGGCGTCCTCGACCACGAAGGCCACCTCGGCCTCGGGCGCCGCCGGGCCGAGCCGCTCGTAGCGCCCGACAGCGACGATCCGCTCGCCCGCCAGCACCACGAACGCCTCCCGGTCGCGGTGGTCGACGTTGACGAAGCGCTGCAGGTCGCGTTCCGGGATCCGCGGGTACGGCGAGAAGTAGCGCAGGTAGCGGGTGCGCTCGGAGAACCGGGAGTGCATCGCCACGATGCCCGGGGCGTCCGCCGGCCGGATCTGTCGCAGCTGGACGGTGGTGCCGTCGCTGAGCAGCACGTCCACCGGTTGCGGCGCGGTCGCCACCGGCCCGGCGGTGACCGGTTCAGTCACGGGGGTCGTGCGGGTCGAGCCCGAACAGCGGGAAGACCGCCTTGCGGGTGGCCGCGATGGCCCGGTCCACCGCGGTCGGTTCGCCGGTCGGCTGCCACGGCTCGTACGCCGGGTCGACGTCGTCGGTCATCCGCAGCGGCACCTGGTGGCCGGGCCGGCGCGCGGCGGCCAGTTCCCGCCAGGCCGGCGGGGTGAGCGTGGCCGGGGCGACCGGCTCGCCGGTGGCGACCGCCAGCAGGTGCGTCCACGCCCGGGGCACCACCTCGACCAGCGCGTACCCGCCGCCGCCGGTGGCCACCCAGCGGCCGTCGCAGAGCTCGTCGGCGAGCGCCCGCAGGGCCAGGTAGGTGGCGCGCTGCCCGTCCACGGACAGGTGCAGGTCGGCCAGCGGGTCGAGCCGGTGCCCGTCCGCGCCGCACTGGGTGACCAGCAACTGCGGCCGGAACGCGCGCAGCACGGAGGGCACGATCGCGTGGAACGCGCGCTGCCAGGCGGCGTCGCCGACGCCCGGCGGCAACGGCACGTTGACAGCGGTGCCCACCGCCTCCGGGCCGCCGGTCTCGTCCGGGAACCCGGTGCCGGGGAAGAGCGCGAGCGGGGTCTCGTGCAGGCTGACCGTGAGCACCCGCGGGTCGTCCCAGAAGATCTGCTGCACCCCGTCGCCGTGGTGCACGTCCACGTCCACGTAGGCGATCCGCTGGGCGCCCAGGTCGAGCAGGCGGGCGATGGCCACCGCCGGGTCGTTGTAGACGCAGAAGCCGGCGGCCCGGGCCGGCATCGCGTGGTGCAGGCCACCGGCCACGTTGACCGCGCGGCGGGCGTCGCCCCGCCAGACCGCCTCGGCGGCGGCGACGCTGGCGCCGGCGACCAGCGCGCTGGATTCGTGCATTCCCGGGAAGACCGGATTGTCCGAGGTGCCCAGCCCGAAGCCGGCGAAGAGCGGGTCGCTCGGGGCGGTGCGCACCGCGTCCAGGTAGCGCGGGTCGTGCACCCGGGTCAGCAGCGCCTCGTCGGCCGGCTCCGGCTTGACCAGCCGCACCCCCGGTCGTTGCAGGATGCCGAGTTCGCGGGCGAGCGCCATGGTCAGCTCGACCCGGACCGGGTCCAGCGGATGGTCACCCATGTCATAGGCGAGCAGCGACTCGTCCCACACCACCACTGTCTCGTCGGACATGGGCTCATCGTCGCACGAGCACCGGGTGACCTCCCCGCACGCGCTGCTCACGCGTCGGGTGTCGCTCCGGTGGCCACCGGTCGGGCCGGGTCGGCGACCCAGTTGCTCCACGAGCCGACGTAGAGCGCCGCGTCCGGCCGGCCGGCCAGGTGCAGGGCGAGCACCGCCTGGGCGGCGGTCACCCCCGAGCCGCAGTACGCCCCGACCGGGCGGTCCGCGCCCACCCCCGCCGCGGCGAACCGGTCGCGCAGCGCGTCGACGGCCGGGAACCGCCCGTCCGGGCCGACGTACTCCGCCGCCGGCAGGTTGGCCGCGCCCGGCACGTGCCCGGCCACCGGGTCGATCGGCTCCGTCTCGCCCCGGTAGCGGGGCGCGGTCCGCACGTCCAGCAGCACGCCGTCGCCGGCGGCGAGCCGGGCCGCCGCGCCCGCGTCCAGCACCGGCAGCTCGCCCGGGCGGACGGTGACGTCGCCGGGGCGGGGGGCGGGCGCCTCGGTCGAGGTGGGCAGCCCGGCCGCCAGCCAGGCCGGGAAGCCGCCGTGCAGCAGCCGCACCTCGCGGTGGCCGGCCCAGCGCAGCGTCCACCAGGCCCGCGCGGCGGCCATGCCGTCGCCGCCGTCGTACACCACCACGGGGTGACCAGCGCGAACGCCGGCGGCCCGCAGCGCCGCCTGCAACGCGGCCGGGTCGGGCAGCGGGTGCCGGCCGGCGGCGCCGGGCGGCCCGCAGAGGTCGGTGTCCAGGTCGACGAAGACCGCGCCGGGCAGGTGACCGGCCGCGTAGTCGTTCCGGCCGGGCGGGCCGGCGAGCCGCCAGCGGACGTCGAGCACGGTGGGCGGGTCGGCGCGGTCGAGCTCGACGGCGAGCCGGTCGGGTTCGACCAGAAGATCATCGGTACCGGACATGGCGTCCAGTCAACACCATCCGGGCCGGCACCACCGGTTCGGCGGCGGTCAATCGTCGGACGTCCGAGGTAGCATCGATCACCGGAGGGCCGCTGACGATATGAAATCTCACGACCTGGTCGACAGGACCGAGCGCGGGATCACCGCCGCCACCGTGAGGGATTGGTGACGCTGTGAAGTCGCACGACCTAGTTGACACGACCGAGATGTACCTGCGCACCATCCTCGAGCTCGAGGAGGAGGGCGTGCCGCCGCTGCGCGCCCGGATCGCCGAACGGCTGCGGCAGAGCGGGCCCACCGTCAGCCAGACCGTCGCCCGGATGGAGCGCGACGGCCTGCTCACGGTCGAGGGCGACCGGCACCTGGCGCTCACCGCCCAGGGCCGGGCCACCGCGGTCTCGGTGATGCGCAAGCACCGGCTGGCCGAGCTGTTGCTCGTCAACGTGATCGGCATGCCCTACGAGGAGGCCCACGAGGAGGCCTGCCGGTGGGAGCACGTGATGAGCGACGCGGTCGAGAAGCGGGTCTACGACCTGCTCAACCGGCCCACCCGCTCGCCGTACGGCAACCCCATTCCGGGGCTGGAGGAGCTGGGCTCCCCCGAGCCGGAGGCCGTCGACGTGGCCGAGGGTGAGCGCAACCTGGCGTTCCCCGGGCTGTCCGGGCCGGTGGTGGTGCGGCGGATCTGCGAGAGCGTGCAGACCAACTCCGACGTGCTGCGCCAGCTGCACGCCGCCGGCGTCGATCCGGGCGCCCGGGTGACCGTGGCGCAGGAGCGCGACGGGGTCTCCATCGACCGCGACGGCGGCCGGATCCGGCTGCCCCGCGAGGTCGCCTCGCGGGTCTTCGTGGCGGCCGGCTGACCGGTCCGCTCCCCGGCTGACCGCCCCCGGTGGCCGCCGCCGGCCGGCGGTTCGGTCCGACCGGCCGGGAACCCGGGGTGGTGGCGGCGGGCGAGGCCGCCCGGCGCGCTCAGAGGGCGCCGGTGTCGACCTTCTTGGCCAGCTCGACCAGCCCGGTGACGAGGTCGTCGACCGCTCCTCGGTCAGTGCCCTTCGGGCTGGTCCAGTGCAGCGTGGCCAGCCGTCCCCCGCCGGCCAGCCAGCCCACCTCGGCCACCGGGCCGTGACCGCCGGCCGCAGCGCCGATCCGCCGGTACGCCTTCTTGCCGAGGCCGGTGACCTTGGTCGCCTTCGCCGGCACCACGTCCTCGGTGAACGTGGTGGTGTCGATCGACGTCTCGGTGACGGTCAGGGTGAGCTCGGGCAGGCTCGCCGTTCCGGAGCGCACCACGCAGGTGTGGGCGTCGCCGCGCGCGCTGGCCGCCGCCACGTCGAAGCGCACCTGGGCGTGCTCCTCGATCACCGCGAAGTCGAGCAGCCGGCACGCACCGCCGGACGAGGCCGCCGGCACGTCGATCGAGACCGGCGCCGGCGGCGGCACCGCCACCGGTTCGGCCTCCGCGGCGCAGCCCGCCGCCAACAGCACTGCCACGCCGGCGACCACGCTCCGCCCGTGCACGATCACTCCTCCGCTGGTCCACCCGACGTGTCCGCCGGACACCGTACGGGTTCGCCCCGGCTGGACGGAAGACCTCAATCGGTGACGTACGGGCAGTGCCGACAGCCGCGGCCGCAGCAGGTACCCCTACGGGCCAGGAAGCCCGCGGTGAGCACGAAGAGTCCGGTGGCCGGATCGAGGTAGCCGGCGTCCCCGGCGGCCAGCGCGGCGGCGTGCGCGGCGAGGATCCGGTCCCGGTCGGGATGCTCGGGCGGCAACCGGGACGGGTGCGGCTCGGTCAGCGGCCGATCCGCCAACGGTCGTCGCTCTCCGGTCACCGGGGCAGTCTAGGGAGCCGACTCAGCCGCGCCGGAGCAGGGCGCGGCGCTCAGCCGTGCCGGGCCAGGGCGGCGGCGATCTCGTCCCGGCTCGCGTCCGCCGCGAGCAGCAGGCGGAGCAGCACCGTGGCCTTGTACGGGTCGAGCAGCCCGCCGTCCAGCAGCCCGCGCCGGCGCAGGTCGGTCTCCGAACCGACCGCGCCGTAGGTGTTCCGCAGCACCGATCCGGCGCCGGAGCGGGAGGTGAGCACCACCGGGATCCGGTCGGCCAGGGCGCCGAGCACCGGGGCCAGCGTGGCCGGGACGTGCCCCACCCCGAAGCCGGCGACGACCAGTCCGTGGTGGGTGTCGGCGACCCGGTCGAGGAGCAGCCCGTCGTCGTCCAGGGTCACCGTGTGCAGGGCGACCCGGGTGTCGTCCAGCCGGGCCGGGTCGACCGGCGGCAGCGGCGCCGGCCGCTCCGGTCGCACGAGCACGCGTACCCGCCCCTCGAAGACGTGCCCGAGCGGGCCGGTGTTCGGCGAGGCGAAGGTGGCGGTGCTGGTGCTGTGCGTCTTGCGTACCCAGCGGGCGGCGTGGACCTCGTCGTTGAAGGCGACCAGCACGCCCAGGCCCCGGGCCGCCGGCGCGGCCGCCACCCGGGCCGCGGCCAGCAGGTTCGCCGGGCCGTCCGGGCCGGCCAGGGTCGGGTTGCGCATCGCGCCGGTGAACACCAGCGGCGCGTCGTGCGGCCAGACCAGGTCGGCCAGGAACGCCGACTCCTCCAGCGTGTCCGTGCCCTGGGTGACCACCACGCCGGTGGCGCCCGCGGTCACCGCCCGGCCGGCGGCGTCGACCACGTCGAGCAGGTGGCGGTACGTCAGGTGGGCGCTGGGCACCGCGAGGGCGTCCCGCACGTCCAGCGGCGCGTCGAGGTCGCCGAGCCCGGGCACGGCGGCGGTGAGGTCCGCGCCGGTCAACCGGGCGACCACTCCCGGCCGGCCCGGATCGTGCCCGGCCATCGCGATCGTGCCGCCGAGGGTGAACAGGGCGATGGACACCTGCCGGACCTCCCGTCTGCGCCGCGGCGCGGCCCGCCGACCGTACCGGCCGGGCCGGAATCGGCTGACACCGGGCGGGGCACGCCGGCAGGCTGGCCGGCTGCCCTGCCGCCCGGGTCGAGACCGACCCCGCCTCCGGGGCCGTACGACGGCCGCCTGCCGCGACCGGGTGGTCGCGGCAGGCGGGGTGACCGTCGGACGGGTCAGCTGACGGTCCGCGGCTGCGTGGAGAGCAGCACCTGGGTCCAGCCGGACGCGTCGACCGGGTCGCTCAGGTGGTACTGGACGTCGCTGCCGTTCAGGTCGTACGGGTTGACGTCGTGGTAGTGGTACATGCCGCCGGAGGAGGTCCGGCCGAAGTAGATGCCGCCGCCCGGCGACATCAGGTGGGTGAAGCCCCAGCCGTCGGGGTCCAGCGTCGCCGGGTCCCAGTCGCCCGGGCCGTTGATCCGGTAGGACCGGAGGGTGCCCGTGCTGGTGGTGCCCAGGATCCAGTTGGTCCCGGTCGCGGTGAGGGTGTTCAGCGTGAAGCCGCTGCCGATCAGGGTGTTGCTGTTGATCGTCACGGAGTGGGTGCCGACGGTGACGCCGTAGCGGCGCAGCTGGCCGTCCGCGATGCCGAACAGGTTGCCGGCCCCGTCGTAGGCGAGCAGGTCGCTGGTCCAGCCCTTCGCGCCGATCTCGACGGGGGCGTCGAAGGTGAGCGACTCGTTGTTGGTGCGGACGTCGACCCGGTAGAGCTTGCCGGCGGTGGAGGTGACCAGGATCGTGTTGAAGTTCATCGTGGCCATGGCCTTCGGCGTGAACCCGAGGGTGGCGGTGGAGATGACCGGCCCGAAGGTGCGGTCGCCGGTACCGGCGTCGATCACCGAGTAGGTCATCCGGCCGTCCGGCAGCACGCCGTAGACCGAGGCGTTCCCGGCCACGTGATCCGCCGACCACCAGCTCGTGCGCTTCTGCGCGCCGGCCCAGCTGAAGCTGAAGTGGATGTGGTCGGTGTGCGGGTTGGAGCCGCTGTAGGTCTGCCAGCCGGCCGACGGCTCGTACGCCTTCCAGATCTTGTTGTTCCAGATGATGTACATCATGCCGAGCCGGCGGGCCATCGCGTGCCGGTTGCCGTACGAATCGGTGGCGAGCAGCCAGTTGAGCAGATCGGTGGCGTCGGCCCGCTGACCGGCGTCGTAGTAGTTGAAGTGGTAGTCGAGGGCCCGGCCCTCCTTGTGTTCACTTGTCCCGCCGCTGCCACAGTCGCGGCCGATGCCCCAGGTGTGCGAGCCGTAGGTCGCGTTGACCAGGTCCTTGAAACCGACCACGCCCGGCTTGGCGGTGGGGTCGCAGGTGTCCTGACCGTCGTAGGCGGCGTAGCCGTCGATCCGGGAACTGAAGGAGGGGGTGCTGGGCGCGGCCAGGGCCGCCGTCGGTGCGGCGACGACGGTCGCCGCTAGTACGGCAGCCGCCGTTCGCGATCTTCGGTCGACCTGGTGTGTCTGAGGTCTTTACGAGTTCGCTGCTTGGAGGATGGCGGTGAGACCGTCGATGGTTTGCTGCGCCTCGGCCTGGTCGGTCTCGGTCGTCCATCCTTGATGCCAGGGCCCGCCGGGTCCGGCCACGAAGTGCAGCGCTTGGAGCGCGGACGTGGCAAGGTCCGGCACTGGCTCGGGCAGAGTCACTGCGCTCGGTTCGTCGGACACTTGCGTGAGGCGGTGCTGTAGGTGCTCGCCGCCGGGAAGGGTAGCGGCCACGAGGGCTGCCGCCGCGACTACTTGGTCGGGGAAGTACTCCCGCCAGAGGAGGTCGCGGTTGGCAAGGACGTAGCCGAGCATGTGCCGTAGTACCTCGGCGCGTTCTTGTGGCAGTCGCTCGGCGAGTTCGTCAAGGAAGTCCAGTGCGCCGTCACTGCTGAACGGTCCGGTTCCAAACGTGCCCACATCGCCCTCGCCTCGATTGACGGCCACCGCCGATCATCAACGGTTGTGGACCTAACTGAAGATCGTGCGGTGGCCGCGCGCCACAGCGTAAACCCTGACCGGTGGCAGCGGATTCTGGCCGGGGTACTCGACTCGTTCGCAGGCCGGTTCGGGCGGGTGGAGCCTCGTCGCACGGCGGCGGCGTTCGTGACGGGCCTGCTGTCCGATCTTGAGATGAAGACGTGCTGGCAGCTGGCGGAGCAGGCTGGACACGCCCGGCCGGATGCGATGCAGCGGCTGCTATTCCGGGCGGTGTGGGACGCCGACGCTGTCCGTGACGACCTGCGGCAGTTGATCGCCGACCGGTTCGGTGACCCGGACGCGGTCCTGATCCCGGACGAGACCGGCGATCTGAAGAAGGGCGTGCACACGGTTGGAGTGCAGCGGCAGTACACCGGCACCGCGGGGCGGATCGAGAACAGCCAGGTCGGGGTGTTCCTCGCCTACGCCAGCGAGCACGGCCACACCTTGATCGACCGGCGGGTCTACCTGCCGGTGTCGTGGACCGACGACCGCGATCGGTGTCGGGCCGCCGCAGTGCCCGACGACGTGGAGTTCGCCACGCGGTCCGAGCTGGCAGCCGACATGCTCACCGCGGCCCTGGACGCGGGGGTGCCGGCGGGGTGGGTCGCCGCGGACGAGGCCTACGGCAACAGCAGTGTCTTCCGCGCCCACGTGCGCGAACACGGGCTCGGCTACGTCCTCGCGGTGTCCCGCAGCCACCTGATCCCACTCGACGGCGGCAAGACCCGAGTCCGCGCTGACCAGGTCGCCGCCGACCTACCCAACTCGGCGTGGCAACGCCGCAGCGCCGGCGCCGGATCCAAGGGCCCACGCTTCTACGACTGGGCCTGGCTCGATGACGTGTGCACCGACGCAGACCCCGACGACGGCGGCCGGCACAGCCTCCTGATCCGCCGCAACAGCACCACCGGCGAGTTGGCCTTCTACCGCTGCTGGGCCCCACGCCCAGCAACACTCGCCCAACTCGTCCGGGTCGCCGGCATCCGGTGGACCGTCGAAGAGAGCTTCCAGACCGCCAAAAGCCAGGTCGGTCTGGACCAGCACCAGGTCCGCCGCTGGGACTCCTGGCACCGCTTCACCATCCTCGCCCTCGCAGCTCTCGCCGTCCTGGCGATCTGCGCCGCCGACGCCACGACCCACGAGACCGACGCCCCCACCGACAGCGGCTTGATCAGGCTGACCGTCAACGAGATCCGCCGTCTGATCAACACCTGCATCATTCGCCCGATCAACGACCTCACCCACCGTTTCCACTGGTCACAGTGGCGGCGACGTCACCAAGCCCGAGCCCGACAATCCCACTACACACGCCGGCTCAACCTCGAACTACAACAGTGATCACGAACGGCGGCTGCCGTACTAGTAGTGCTTTGTTAGGTCGTTGTGGCGTGTCGCTTGTATGAGCCTTGCGGTGGTGTTTGGCTGCCGCGGTGGATGAGCGGGAACTCGCTCGGGTACGCGGGCAGTTGGAAGACTTCGCGGCCGGGATC
>NZ_QGSW01000318.1:0-11189 GCF_003176715.1 Micromonospora sp. S4605 | reverse complement strand
CGTCGGCAGCGTCAGATGTGTATAAGCGACAGGGCCAGCAGGGTGAGCACGCCGGGCAGGTGCTTGAGCACCGTACGGTTGGCCACCAGGTCCACCGGGATCCGGCGGACGCCGTCGCGGCGGACCGCGATCAGCTCCCGGTCCCGGACCATCTGGTGCACCTTGCTGATCGACACGTCGAGGCGCTCGGCGACGTCCGGCAGGGTCAGCCAGTCGGCCGGGTCGGCCGGGCCGGCGAGGTCGAGGCCGGGCACGGCCCGGTCGGCGGGTACGGAGTCGGTCACCCGACCACCCTGCCATGCCCCGCCCGGCCTGCGTCAACGGCACCCCGGGCGGGCCATCTCCGCAGGTGGCGCGCGGCGGGCAGCGGTGTGCTCGCGCCCCGGCTGTAGCATCCTGTTCAACCTTCACCCTCCGGACACATAGACTCCCTGCCGATGGACACACAGGTCGCCGACACGTTGCTGGGCTCGCTGATCGACGGGCGCTACCGCATTCGCGGTCGCGTGGCCCGTGGCGGCATGGCGACCGTGTACACCGCCACCGACGAGCGCCTCGAGCGCACCGTGGCGGTCAAGATCATTCATCCGACCCAGGCCCCGGAGGCGCGGGCCCGCCTGGCCGGGTTCCTCGAGCGGTTCACCGACGAGGCGAAGACCATCGCCCGGCTCACCCACCCCAACGTGGTGGCGGTCTACGACCAGGGCACCCACAACGGGCTGCCCTACCTGGTCATGGAGTACGTGCGCGGCCGCACCCTGCGCGAGGTGCTCGCCGAGCGGCGCCGGCTCAACCCGGACGAGGCGCTGGCCATCTTCGAGCAGATGCTCGCCGCGATCGCCGCCGCGCACCGGGCCGGGCTGGTGCACCGGGACGTCAAACCGGAGAACGTGCTGGTCGCCGAGGCGCCGACCGGCGGCGTGGCGAACCTGGTCGACAGCGTGGTCAAGGTGGCCGACTTCGGGCTGGCCCGGGCGGTCGAGGCGAGCGCCGACGAGACGCAGGGCAACCAGCTGATGGCCACCGTGGCGTACGTCGCGCCGGAGCTGGTCACCGACGGGCACGCCGACCCGCGCACCGACGTCTACTCGGCCGGCATCGTGCTGTTCGAGATGCTCACCGGCCGGGTCCCGTACGACGGGGACCGCCCGGTGGAGGTCGCCTGGCAGCACGTCGACCAGGACGTACCGGCGCCGTCGACGCTGGTGCCCGGTCTGCCGAAGGTCCTCGACGACCTGGTCGGCCGGGCCACCCGACGTGACCCGGGCGCCCGGCCCACCGACGCCGGCGCCCTGCTGGCCGAAGTGCAGGTGGCCCGGGACGACCTGGGCAACCCCAACACGCGTACCGCCGTGCTGCGCCGGGTGACCGACGAGCCGCCGGTGGCCCAGCCGACCATGGTGGTCGCGGCGGTCAAGCCGGCCGAGCGGCCGGCCTGGGCCCGGCTGCCCGAGGACGGCGGACCCCGCACCGGCCGGCGGCGGGCCGCCCCGGAGGACGGGCAGGACCTGTGGTCCCGGCTGGTGGCGCTGCGCACCCGGGTGATGGCCGACCGGCGCGGCCGGCAGGCCGTCGCCGCGGCGGTGGTGGTGCTCGGCCTGGTGGCCGCCCTGACCGGATGGTGGTTCGGGGTGGGCCGCTACACGGTCGCCCCGCAGCTGGTGAGCCTGACCAAGGCCGAGGCGGAGGCGCAGGCCGAGCGCGCCGGCTTCACCCTGGTGTACGCCGAGCCACGGTACGACGAGCAGGTCCCGAAGGACGCCGTGCTGGTGCAGGATCCGGCCTCGGCGACCCGGATCGTCAAGGGCGGGACGATCACCCTCACCCTCTCCCTGGGTCCGGAGCGGTTCCCGGTGCCGGACGTGGTGGGCAAGGACTTCGAACTGGCCGAGGCGGATCTGGTCAACCTCAAGCTGGTGGCGGTCAAGGGCGCGTCGCGCTACGACGACAACCTGCCGGCGGGAGTGGTCATCGACACCAACCCGAAGGTGGGCACGGAGGTCAAACCGGGCGCCAAGGTCACCCTCATCCTGAGCAAGGGCCGGGCCCCGGTCTCGGTGCCGAACCTCGTCGGCAAGAGCCTCACCGAGGCCCGGGAGACCCTGACCAAGCTGGGCCTGGTGCCGGTGGAGAACTACAAGGACTCCGACAAGCCCCGGGACGAGATCCTCGGGCAGAGCCCGTCCGACGGCACCGGTGTCGAGAAGGGCACCCAGGTCAAGCTGGAGGTCAGCAAGGGCCCGCCGCTGACGGTCGTACCCCGGGTGATCGACCTGCCCTGCCCGCAGGCCAAGCAGTTGCTGGAGAGCCAGGGCTTCCCGGTCGCTGTGCAGTTCAACCCGAACGGCATCGTGCGCTTCCAGAACCCGAACGAGAACAGCCAGGTGCCGCCGGGCACCCAGGTCACCCTCGGGTGCCTGTGATGACCGCGGCGCAACCCGACGGGCGCCGGCGGGTGGGCTCGCACACGCCCACCTCCGGCGGCCTGGCGAAGGCGGTCCTGCCGTACCTGGACGCGGCCGGCTCCGAGGTCGTGCAGGTCTACGTCTCGAACTCCCGCGGCTGGGCGCTGCCGCCGGGTGACCCGGTGCAGGACGCGCTGTTCCGCGACGGCTGCGCCGAACGGGACGTACCGGTCTTCATCCACGCCTCGCTGCTGGTCAACCTCGGCTCGCCGACCGCCGCGACGGTCGAGCGGTCGGCGTTGACGCTGGCCCACGCGCTGCGCCGGGGCACCGCGATCGGCGCCCGCGGGGTGGTGTTCCACGCCGGCAGCGCGGTGGACGCCGGGCACGCCGAGGCGGCGATGCGGCAGGTCCGCGAGACGCTGCTGCCGCTGCTGGACGGCGCCGCCGCCGAGGGCGGGCCGATGCTGCTGGTGGAGCCGAGCGCGGGCGGCGGCCGGTCGCTCGCCTCCCGGGTGGAGCACCTCGGGCCCTACCTCGACGCCGTGGACGGGCACCCCTGGCTCGGGGTCTGCTTCGACACCTGCCACGCCTGGGCCGCCGGGCACGACCTGGCCGCCGAGGGCGGCATGACCGCGACGCTGGACACCCTGGTGGCGACGGTCGGGGCCGACCGGCTGAAGCTGGTGCACGCCAACGACTCGAAGGACCTGTGCGGCTCGACCCGGGACCGGCACGAGAACATCGGCAAGGGCACCATCGGCGAACCGGCGTTCGCGGAGCTCATGCGCCACCCCGCCACCGCCGGTCTGCCGATCGTGGTGGAGACCCCGACGGAGAAGCACGTCGGCCACGCCGCCGACATCGCCACCCTCACCCGCCTCCACCCCTGAGCACCGGGCGCTTTCGGCGTAAGAGTGGCTGTTCCGCGCGGAACAGCCACTCTGTCCGTGACCGAGGGCGGGTGGTCAGGCGCGGAGGATGCCGGTGAGGGTGGTGACGGCGCGGTCGATACCGGCGTCGTCGACGTCCATGTGGGTGACCAGGCGGGCGGTGCGCGGGCCGAGCACGGAGACCAGCACCCCCTCGGCGCGGGCGGCGGCGGCGAGCGCGTGCGCGTCCAGCGGGGCCTTGGTCAGGTCGAGCGGCACGACGTTGGTGCGCACCCGGCTGGCGAGCACCCCGAACGGGGCGATCGCCTCGGCCAGCCGGGCCGCCCTGGCGTGGTCCTCGGCGAGCCGGTCGATGTGCTGCGCGAGGGCGTACCGGCCGGCCGCGGCCAGGATGCCGGCCTGACGCATGCCGCCGCCCATCCGCTTGCGGATCCACCGGGCCCGTTCGATCTTCTCCGCGCTGCCGACCACCAGCGAGCCGACCGGCGCGCCGAGCCCCTTGGAGAGGCAGACCGACAGGGTGTCGAAGAGCGCGCCGTACTCGGCCAGCGGCACGCCGTCGGCGACGTGCGCGTGCCAGATCCGGGCGCCGTCGCAGTGCAGCGCGACCCCCGCGTCGTCGGCGACCCGACGCAGCTGCCGCAGGGTGTCCAGCGGGATCACCCCGCCCCCGCCCCGGTTGTGGGTCTGCTCCACCGCGATAGCCCGGGTCGGGACCGCGAAGTAGCCGTCCGGCCGGATCATGGCGGCGACCACGTCGGGGTCGAGGTCCGCGCCGACCGCCGGCCAGGTCCGCGACGAGATTCCGCCGTACGCGGCCGCGGCGCCGATCTCGTACGTGACCACGTGCGCGTCGGCGTCGCAGAGCAGCTCGTTGGCCGGCGGCACCACCAGTTGCAGGGCGATCTGGTTGGCCATCGAGCCGCTCGGCGCGAACAGCGCCGCCTCGTGCCCGAAGAGCGCGGCGACCTCGGCCTCCAGCGCGTTGACGGTGGGGTCCTCGCCGTAGACGTCGTCGCCGACCTCGGCGGTGGCCATCGCCTCCCGCATCCCGGCGGTCGGCCGGGTCACCGTGTCCGAACGAAGGTCGACGATCATGTCCTCGCTCGCGGCCGCGGGGCTCGCGAGCTCACTCCTCACGTCAGCCACGGAGCATCTCCGCCACCAGGAAGGCCAGCTCCAGCGACTGCTGGGTGTTCAGCCGCGGGTCGCAGGCGGTCTCGTACCGGTCGGGCAGGTCGAGGTCCTCGATGCCCTGGGCACCGCCGAGGCACTCGGTGACGTCCTCGCCGGTGAGTTCGACGTGCAGCCCGCCGGGGTGGGTGTCCAGGCCGCGGTGCACCTCGAAGTAGCCGAGCACCTCGTCGACGATGCGGTCGAAGTGCCGGGTCTTGTAGCCGTTGGACGACTCGTGCGTGTTGCCGTGCATCGGGTCGCACTGCCAGACCACCTTGGCGCCGGCCGCGGTGACCTTGGAAACGATCGGCGGCAGGGCGTCGCGGACCCGGTGGTTGCCCATCCGGCTGATCAGGGTCAGCCGGCCGGGGATGTTGTCCGGGTTGAGCTTCTCGCAGAGCTCGATCGCCTCGTCCGGGGTGGTGGTCGGGCCGAGCTTGACGCCGATCGGGTTGGCGATGCGGGAGATGAAGTCGATGTGCGCGCCGTCGATCTGCCGGGTGCGCTCGCCGATCCAGAGGAAGTGCCCGGACAGCCCGTACGCCCGGCGGTCGGAGACCCGGGTCAGCGCCCGGTCGTACTCCAGCGCCAGGGCCTCGTGCGAGCAGTAGAGGGTGACCGTACGCAGCGCCTCGTCGTCGGTCATCCCGCAGGCCCGGATGAACGCCAGCGCCCGGTCGATCTCCCGGGCGATCGCCTCGTAGCGCTCGCCGGCCGGCGAGTTCTTGACGAAGCCCTTGTTCCAGTCGTGCACCGCGTGCAGGTCGGCCAGCCCGCCGGCCAGGTACGCGCGGAGCATGTTCATCGCGGCGGCCGAGTTCGCGTACGCCCGGATCATGCGCTGCGGGTCGGCGACCCGCGCCTCCGGCGTGGCCTCCAGCGAGTTGATCATGTCGCCGCGGTAGGCCGGCAGGCCCCGGGCGTCGGTCGGCAGCGAGCGCGGCTTGGTGTACTGGCCGGCGACCCGGGCCACCTTGACCACCGGCAACGACGCGCCGTAGGTGAGCACGATAGCCATCTGGAGCAGGGTGCGGGCGTTGGCCAGCAGGTGGCTCTCGGTGTTGTCGGCGAAGGTCTCCGCGCAGTCGCCGCCCTGGAGCAGGAACGCCTTGCCCTCGCAGACCAGCGCGAGCCGCTGCCGGAGCTGGTCGACCTCGTACGGCGCCACCACCGACGGGACGACGTCGAGCACCTTGCAGACCTCGGCGACCTGGGCCGGGTCCGGCCAGGGCGGGGTCTGCGCCCGGGGCAGCTCCCGCCAACGGTCCAGACCGAGGGCCGCGTCCTCGGCGGAGTCGACGGTCGGACGGCTGGTCTGCAGGCCGGGGCTGCCCACGGCGGGATGGCTCAGCTGGTGCCACTCATGGCGCATGCCAGAAAGCGTACGGCGACCGCCGGGGCCGCCGACCGCCGAGGGGCACGGTTCCGGCTGGTGAGAGGTGTCTCACCCACCCGCAGGTCAGGGCGTGACCGCGGGGGCCGGAGTGTGCCCGCCCGGCTCCTCGGCGGCGATGCACCAGTCGGCGCCGTCCCGGGTGACCGTGAACAGCAGCGGCCGGGTGGCCTTGCGGGAACCGGCGGTGATCGAGACGGAGGTGCTGACCTCCTGCCCCCGGGGGCCGGGCCGGACGTCGGTGATCTCCGCCTGCGGCACCTGGAAGTGGTCGGCGAAGTCACCGTTCGGGCCGGTCGCGGCGGCGTCGAAGCTCTCGTGCGCGGTCGCGCAGAACTGGCTGCGCCCGGCGGCCACGTCCTTGGCGGTCATCGCGTCGAGGTACGCCTGCACCCGCTCCCGGGCCCGCGCGCTCGCCTCCTCGGCGGGCGCCCGGCCGGGCTTGGCCGCCGGGTCGTCTTCCTTGATCAGACCGCAGCCGAGCAGGGCAAACGGCAGGGTCGCGAGCAGGGCGGCGGTCGCCGCCAGCCTCCGGTGCGTCACGCGCATCGCCACCTCCGTCGACGGGCCATCGAGCCGCGAGTCTGTCACACGGACCCGCCGGGCCGGCCGCCAGGCGCGCCCGGAACGCGCCGGGCGGGGAGGGACCGGTGCGTGGTCCCTCCCCGCCGTGTGGGTGGTGCGTCGGCCTGCGGCCTAGCCGAGACCGCCCTTGATGGCGCCGATGAGCTCGCCGTTGCCGGTGTCACCGGAGAGCTCCCAGAAGAACGCGCCACCGAGGCCCTGGTTCTTCGCGTACGTCATCTTTCCGTTGATGGTCGACGGGGTGTCGTAGCTCCACCAGTTGCTGCCGCACTTGGCGTACGCGGTGCCGCCGACGGTGCCCGTCGCCGGGCAACTGTTCTTGAGCACCTTGTAGTCCTCGATGCCCTGTTCGTAGGTGCCCGGGGCGGGGCCGGTGGCGGTGCCGCCCGGCGCGCTCTGGGTCACCCCGGTCCAGCCCCGGCCGTAGAAGCCGACGCCGAGCAGGAGCTTGTTGGACGGGATGCCCTTGCTCTTGAGCTTCTGGATCGCCGCGTCGGACCAGAAGCCCTGCTGCGGAATCCCCGGGTAGGAGTAGAGCGGGGAGTGCGGCGCGGTCGGGCCCTGCGCGTTGAAGGCGCCGAAGTAGTCGTACGTCATCGGCATGATCCAGTTGAGGTGCGTCGCGGCGCCCGCGTAGTCGGTGGCGTCGATCTTGCCGCCGTTGCTGCCGTCCGCGGTGATCGCCGCGGTGACCAGCGCCGACGAGCCGAACCGGGTGCGCAGCGCGCTGACCAGGTTCTTGAACGCGTTCGGGCCGCTGCTGTCACAGGTGAGGCCGCAGGCGTTCGGGTACTCCCAGTCGACGTCGATGCCGTCGAAGACGTCCGCCCAGCGCGGGTCCTCGACCAGGTTGTGGCAGCTCTCCGCGAACGCGGCCGGGTTCTGCGCGGCCTGGGTGAAGCCGCCGGACCAGGTCCAGCCGCCGAAGGACCAGATCACCTTCAGGTGCGGGTACATCTTCTTGAGCTTGCGCAGCTGGTTGAAGCTGCCGCGCAGCGGCTGGTCCCAGGTGTCGGCGACGCCGTCCACGCTGTCCGCCGCGGTGTACGCCTTCTCGTAGTCGGCGTAGCTGTCGCCGATGGTGCAGCGGCCGCCGGTGGTGTTGCCGAAGGCGTACAGGATGTGGGTCAGCTTGGCGGCCGAGCCGCTGGTGTGGATGTTCTTGACGTGGTAGTTGCGGGCGTACACACCCCACTGGGCGAAGTAGCCGACGACCTTCTTGCCGCCCGGGTCAGGCGGGGTGGTGGTCGGCGGCGCGCCGCCGCCGCACGGGGCGCCGTTGATGGTGCAGTTCAGCGGGGCCCGGTACGGTCCGGTGCCGTTGTAGCCCCAGCTGAAGCTGGCCCCGGGGGCGAGCGGCCCGGCCCAGCTCTTCTTCACCGCGACGTAGTGGTCGCCGGTGCGGGTGACGTCCGCGTCCCAGGAGCTGCCGATGCTGGTGCCCGCGGGCAGGTCGAACTCGATGCGCCAGGTGCTGACCGAGGCGTCCGAGCCGTTGGTGATCGTCACCCTGGTCTCGTGACCGGTCCCCCAGTCCTGCACCTTGGTGAATGTGGTGGTGACGGTGCCGGCGCCGAACGCCGAGGCCATCGGCACCGTAGCGACGGTGACGGCGACCACGGCGCCGGCCCAGAGGGCCCGGCGGAGCGATCTCTTCATGTGGCGTCTCCCCAAACAGTTAGGAAACTTTCCAAAATGATTGCTGAGACGCTACTCACGACGTCATCACTTCGTCAAGATGTGCATGTTTCGATTTCCGGCGCGCCGTCGGGGAGGCTGACCGGCGGGTGATCCGAGCGCGTAGCCTCGGCGCATGACCGTCTTCGACACCCCGATCGACGCCCTCGGCGGCGGCCCGGCCGACCTCGCCCGCTACCGCGGCCGGGCCCTGCTGGTAGTCAACGTCGCCTCCCGCTGCGGCCTCACCCCGCAGTACGCCGGCCTCCAGGCGCTGTACGAGGAGTACGCCGAACGCGGCCTGGTGGTGCTCGGCGTCCCGTGCAACCAGTTCGCCGGGCAGGAGCCGGGCACCGCCGCCGAGATCAGCGACTTCTGCCAGGTCAACTACGGGGTGACCTTCCCGCTGACCGAGAAGGTCGACGTCAACGGCCCGGCCCGGCACCCGCTCTACGCGGCCCTGGTCTCCACCCCGGACGCCGACGGCCACACCGGCGACGTGCGGTGGAACTTCGAGAAGTTCCTCGTCGCGCCGGACGGCACGGTCGCGGCCCGGTTCGCCCCGACGGTGACTCCCGACTCCGCCGAGCTGCGCGCCGCGATCGAGAAGGTGCTGCCGGACGCGGCCTGACCGCGCTGTCCCGCGTCCGAGTCACCGGCCGCTGCTCCCGGGTGATCCACACCCTTTCGGCGATGTGGGGGTGTCCGCTGGCCAGGGATGCCACCACATCGCCGAAACGCGCGTGCGGGCGACCGGGCCGCACCACGGGCGACGCCGACCAGTCCCCCGGCGGCGTGATGACTCAGCGGTATTTTCATGACGCTGAGGTATCGCGCCCGCCCGGGACTACCCGCCCCACCCACGGCACGCCCGGCCGATCCGGAGACAGCGACCAATACCCGGCGGACCCGCAGCCGAGGGCGCGTCACCGGCGGTGGCGGCACGGCCGGGCGGGGGCGTGGCCGCTTTCGACCACGCCCCCGTGGGCCACCGGCGTCAGCCGGCGACGGAGCGGAAGACCGGGTAGTAGCCGCCGGACTGCCCGGCCGCCGTCGGGTGGTAGGAGATGCCGAGGTTGGCGAAGTTGAGGGCGTGCAGCCACTTCTCGCCGTAGCTGCACAGTTGGTGGCCGACGAACTGGGACCGGACGTCGGCGAAGGTGAACCCGGCCGCCTGGGCAGCGCTGCGGGTGATGTCGTCGACCAGGTTGATGCCCTCGTTGATCTTCGCCCGCGAGGTGGCGCTGAGTCCGACACAGACCGTGCCGAGCTGGTAGAAGACTGGATAGCCGACAACCACCACCCGGGCCGAGGGCGCCCGGTTGCGGATTCCCGTGTAGACGGTACGCAGCAGGGCGGGAAGCTCGGCGCGGGCCTTGTCCTCGGCCGCCTGCACGGCCGCCACGCATTCGGTCGTGCCGTAGAGCACGCAGGTGGTCATGATGTTGGCGAAGCCCACGTCGTTGCCGCCGACCGTGACGCTGACCAGCGTGGTGGTGCCGCTCAGCGCGGCGAGCTGGGTGTTGACGACGCTGCTGGTGGTGGCGCCCGAGCAGGCGACCGAGCGGTACGACGCCGGCCGCACGGCTGCGGCGTAGAGCGCCGGATAGGCGTTGGTGCTGCGCTGGCAGGAGCCGCTCTCGGCGGTGTAGCTACCGGCGCCCACGCCGGAGGAGTACGAGTCGCCGAGAGCGACGTAGTGGTCGGCGGGGGCGGCCTGGGCCGGGCCGACCGCGATGGTGAGGGTGGCGGCCACGGTGGTGACCAGGCTGATGGCGAGGGTTGCCAGACGGGATCTCCGCACGTCGCGCTCCGGGGGTAGGAGGATCGGTGCGAGATAGATATCACTAAATATCGATGATGGAAAGATCCTGCGGCGCGCCGCCCGCCTCTGGCGATTTCCGCCGACCGCCGGCTGTCCGAGGCTCGCGGACGCAGGGTGATCGGGCGGAATCCCGGCGTGTCGGAGGCGCGAGAATTGCGCCGCAGTCCCGTTCACGGGACTCTCGTCCGGACGCGTCCGCACCGTCCACTCCGGAGGCGACATGCACCTGCTCCGCACCGCGCCGCGCCGCCTGCTCGCCGGCGTCGGAACGCTCCTGCTCATCGCCGGACTGACCACCACCGCCGCGCCGGCCGCCGGCGCGACCACCACCACCGCCGCCACCGCCAGCACCGCCGGCACCGCCGGCACCGCCGGCACCGTCACGGTCCGCGCGGCGACCGTGGGGTACGTCCGGCTGGCGCACCTCTCCCCCGACACCCCGGCCGTGGACGTCTACCTGGCCGCTCCCGACCGGCCGGAGCCGCAGGTCTTTCCGGCCGTCGGCTACGGAGTCGTCTCCCAGTACCTCCCGCTGCCGGCCGGGCGGTACGCGGTGGCCATGCGGGAGGCGGGCGCACCCGCCGACGAACCGCCGGTGCTCACCACCGAGGTGGCGGTGAGCACCGGCGCGGCGTACACGGTGGCCGGGGTGGGGCGGCACGCCGACCTGGGGCTGCGGGTGCTGCACGACGACCTCAGCGCGCCGCCGCCCGGCCGGACCAAGCTCCGCGTCGTGCAGGCCTCGGTACGCGCCCCAGTGCTCGACGTGGCGGCCGCCGACGGGCCACGGATCGCCGAGGGCGTGCCGTTCGCCACCACCACGGACTACCACGAGCTGGAGCCGGGCCGGTGGCGGCTGCGCCTCGGCGGCGTCGGCGGCCCGACCACCGAAGCCGAGGTCGACCTGACCGGCGGCGGGGTCTACTCGCTGCTGGTGCTCGACGCGAAGCGGGGCGGGCTCACCGCCGAACTGCGCCAGGACGCCCGCGGCGGCTCCGTCGTGCCGGCCGGCGGCGTGGACACCGGCGCGGGCGGCACCGCGCGGCCGGAGCGTTCGGAGCGGTCGGCGTATCCGCTGCTCGGGCTGGCCGGGGCCGTGATCGCCGGAACGGGGCTGGTGCTGCTGCGCCGGCGGCGTACCACCTGATGAACGGGGGTCAGGCGCTCCGGCCGCAGCGGCGGCGCCCGGCGGCGCTGATCGCGGCCGGCGCGACCCTCTGCCTGGCGTCCGGCGT
>NZ_QGSW01000315.1:0-11203 GCF_003176715.1 Micromonospora sp. S4605 | reverse complement strand
GCCCCTCCACGAAGTAGCCGCGCCGGGCCGCGCCGCGCTGGCCGACGTGCTGCTCGAACGGCACGGGGTGGTCACCCGGGGCGCGGTGGTGGCCGAGCAGGTGGCCGGCGGTTTCGCCGCGGTCTACCCGGTGCTCTCCGCGCTGGAGGAGCGCGGCGCGGCCCGGCGCGGCTACTTCGTGGAGGGGCTGGGCGCGGCGCAGTTCGCGGTGCCCGGCGCGGTGGACCGGATCCGCGCGTTGGCCGAGCCGACCGACGGCGGGCCCGGTCGCGGCGGCGGGCCGACGCTGGTGCTCGCCGCCACCGACCCGGCCAACCCGTACGGGGCGGCGCTGCCGTGGCCGGAGCGGGTGGTCGACTCGGGCGACGGGGCGGCCCCGGCCACCGGGCACCGGGCGGGCCGCAAGGCCGGCGCCCTCGTGGTGCTGGTCGGCGGCGACCTGGTGCTCTACGTGGAGCGGGGCGGGCGGACGATCCTCTCGTTCACCGACGACTCCGACGCCCTCGCCGCGGCCGGCAAGGCGCTAGCCGACGCGGTCCACTCCGGGGCGCTGGGCGCCATGTCGGTGGAGCGCGCCGACGGCGAGGCGGTGCACTCCTCGCCGCTGCGCGACGCGCTCACCGCGGCCGGCTTCCGCACCACCCCGCGCGGGCTGCGCCTGCGCGGCTGACCAGCCGCTCGCCGGTCCAGGGCGGGCCGTCGTCAAGCGGGCGGGCCGGGGTCACACACTGCGCACAGCCACACGGGCACGGTCGCACCGGCCCGGCCGCTCCGGGCACGATCGCTCCAGCCACGGCCGCACCGGGCACGGTCACACCGCGCGCCGCGCACCGCCGCGCCGCGCACCGCCGCAGGCCGCAGGCCGCAGGCCGCAGGCCGCAGGCCGCAGGCCGCAGGCCGCAGGCCGCACCAGGCACGATCGCACCGCGCCAGGTGGCCCCGGGCATGGTCAGCGCAGGGTTGTGAGCACCTGCTCGTAGCGGGCGCGGTCGGCGGCGGGGGTCCTCGCCTCCAGGTAGTTGAGCACCACGGCGCCACGCCGGAACGACTGGCCGCTCCACGTCTCGGCGATGTCGCCGGCGCTGGTCTCGTCCGGGAAGACGTAGACGGTGACCCCGTCGGTGGCGACGATCTCCGAGCAGCCCAGCCCGAGCCCGTCCGGCCCGCAGTCGGCCGAGCGGTCCCGCGGGTTGCCCGCCTTCAGCCCGGCCGCCCGGAACGCGGCGACGACCTGCCGCGCACCGGGCGCCCCTGCCGGCCGGGCGGGCAGCACCACCGGCGGCGGGCCGGCCGGACGGCGTTCGGTGGTGCCGCTCGGCCCCACCGGCGCGGCGCGGCCCGGCGGGTCGGCCGCGGTGGTGCCCGGGGTGGTCGGCGGCGCCGCCGGGACGGCCGGCCCGGGGTGTCCGACGCCGGTCGAGGCGGAGGCCCCGGCGACACCCGGCCGCTGGTCGGCGTCGTCACCGCAGGCGGCGGTCAGCGCGGCCGTGATCACGAGCAGCGCGATGGCGGGCAGCTTCCGGTTGGTCACCCCGGCAGTCTGCGGACAGACCCGGCGACCCCGGCAGTGGCCGGTCGGCCAGTGCCGCTGTCCCATATCTGCCAGCACGTCCTGAAAATCCGGCGGACCCGCCCGGCCGGGTGCGGATACGATCCGGCCGGTCGCGGACGGGGAGGCGACGGTCGCGGACGGGGAGGCGACGGTCGCGGACGGGGAGGCGACGGTCGCGGACCGGAAGGCGACGGTCACAGGCGGGAAGGGGCCATGGTCGCGGGCGGGGAGGCGAGATGAGCGGGGTGCGGGTACGGCCGGCCGGGCCGGAGGACCGGGCGGCGGTCGACGCGTTGCACGAGCGCGAGTGGGGCGGGCCGTACGTGATCGCCCACGACACCCGCTTCGACCTGCGTACGTTGCCCACCCTGGTGGCGGTGGACGGCGCCGGCGCCGTGGTCGGGGCGCTCGTCCACCGCACCGACGCGGACGGCCTGGAGGTGGTCAGCGTGGTCGCGACGACGCCCGGCGGCGGCGTCGGCACGGCCCTGCTGGCCGCGGCGGCGGAGGCCGCCCGGGCCGCCGGCGCGGCGCGGCTCTGGCTGATCACCACCAACGACAACCTGCGGGCGCTGCGCTTCTACCAGCGGCGCGGGCTGCGGCTGGTGGGCGTGGACCGGGGCGCCGTGGACCGGGCCCGCCGGCTCAAGCCGAGCATCCCGACCGTCGGGGAGGACGGCATCCCGCTGCACGACGAGCTGATCCTGGAGCTGCGCCCGGCCTCGGACGAGGGAACGCCGGCCCCGGACGGGGAAGCGCCGGCGCCGGAGCGGAGGAACTAACCTGCCGGCATGGCACCGATCCCGTGGATCTCGCTGACCACCGACTACGGCCTCGCGGACGGCTTCGTGGCCGCCTGCCACGGGGTGATCGCCCGGCTGGCGCCGGCCGCCCGGGTGATCGACGTGACCCACCTGGTGCCGCCGGGCGACGTACGCCGGGGCGCGGCGGTGCTCGCGCAGACCGTGCCGCACCTGCCGGTCGGGGTGCACGTGGCCGTGGTGGACCCGGGGGTCGGCACGGCCCGCCGCGGAGTCGGCCTGGCCACGCCGGGCGGGCTGCTGGTCGGGCCGGACAACGGCCTGCTGCTCGACGCCGCGGCGGCGCTCGGCGGGATCACCTCCGCCGTCGAGCTGACGTCAGCCGGATGGCTGGCGCCGCGGGTCTCGGACACCTTCCACGGCCGGGACGTCTTCGCGCCGGTCGCGGCGCGGCTCGCGCTCGGCGCGCCGCTGGCCGACGCCGGCCCGGCCGTGGACCCGGACACCCTGGTCCGGCTGCCCGCGCCGGTGCTCGACCGCGAGGCCGGCGGGTTCACCGCCGAGGTGCTGACCGTGGACCATTTCGGCAACGTGCAGCTCGCCGCGCCGGCGGAGCTGCTCGCCGGGCTGCCCGGCCGGGTACGGGTGGCCGGCCGGGACGCGGTGCGCGGACGGACCTTCGGCGACGCCCCGGCCGGCGGGCTGGTGGTGCACGGCGACTCGGCCGGTCTGGTGGCGGTGGCGGTCAACGGCGGCCGAGCGGCCGAGCTGCTCGGCGTCGCGCCCGGCGACCTGCTCCGGGTCAGCACCCCGGACGCCGGCTGACCGCTGCGGGTCACCACCCCGGACGCGGCTGACCGCGCCGGGTCACCGTGCCGGACGCCGGCTGACCGCCTGGGCGCCGATTCCGGCGGGGCCCGCCGCGGCCTCGGCGGCCGCACCCGGCACGCCGGCCGGTCAACGGGCGGTCACCGCGAGGGCGGGTGGAGGATGGCAGGGTGCCCGAAGGTGACACCGTCTGGAACACCGCCCGCGTGCTGCACCGCGCGCTGGCCGGCGCCCGGCTGACCGGCAGCGACTTCCGGGTGCCCCAGCTCGCCACCACCGACCTCACCGGCTGGACCGTGCGGGAGTCGGCCAGCCGGGGCAAGCACCTGCTGCTCCGGCTCGCCGCACCCGACGGAACGCACTGGACGCTGCACTCGCACCTGCGGATGGAGGGCGCCTGGCGGGCGTACGCCCCCGGCGAGCGGTGGACCGCGCGGCCGGCCCACCTGATCCGGGTGGTGCTGCGCAGCCCCGGGGCGGTCGCCGTCGGCTACCACCTGCACGAGGTGGCGTTGGCGCCCACCGCCGAGGAGGAGTCGCTGGTCGGGCAGCTCGGCCCCGACCTGCTCGGCGCGGACTGGGATCCGGCCGAGGCGGTCCGCCGGCTGGCCGCCCACCCCGACGCGACGATCGGCGAGGCGCTGCTGGATCAGCGCAACCTGGCCGGCATCGGCAACCTCTACAAGTGCGAGGTGCTCTTCCTGCGCGGGATCTCGCCGTGGACGCCGGTGCGCGCGGTGCCCGACCTCGCCGGCACGGTCACCCTGGCCCAGCGGCTGCTCGCCGCCAACCGGGGCCGCTGGACGCAGAGCACCACCGGGTCGCTGCACCGCGGCCAGACCAGCTACGTGTACGGCCGGCGGGCCCAGCCCTGCCGCCGCTGCGGCACCGCCATCCGCAAGGAGGAACTCGGCGACCGGGTCACCTACTGGTGCCCGGTCTGCCAGCCGGAGCGCACCCCGGGCGGCGACGGAGGGTGACGCCGGCCGGGCTCGTCGACCCGGCCGCTCCGCGCCCCGCGCCGTGGAACTTCCACGGCCCGGGGGGACCTGCGACGACCAGCGTCGATGCCCGGCGTCACCGACGACCGGTGCCCGACAGCAGATACGGACGATTGGGTACTTCCTAACCCACCCGTCCGCGTCGCATGCTGCGGTTGAGTGCTCACCGATCGTCAACGCGAGCGCGATCGGGCCGCCACGCCGAGGTGGTGGCCGCCGCGCCCCGACCCCGGGGAGAGCCATGGTGATGTTCCGTCGACTCCGGATCCCCTGGACGGCCCGCCTCGGCGCCACCGCCGGCCCGCCCCGCACCGTCCCGGCGGCCCGCGCCGCCGACCCGGTCGCCCCCGCGCCGGCCAGCCTCGACCCGGCCGCCGTGCCGCGCTGCTTCGGTCCGGTGCCGAACTTCGCCGGCAGTCCCCGCCCGGTGGTCGACGCCGACGGCCGGGTGACGGCGGGCACCGGCCTCCGGAAGTTCGTCGACGCGCTGCCCGGCCTCGGCGCGCTGGGCGCCAACGACCTCGGCGCGCACCTGCCGGTGGCCACGCCGGACACCATCAGCTACCCGGGCTGCGACTACTACGAGATCGGCCTGCAGGAGTACGCCCAGCGCCTGCACCGCGATCTGCCGGCCACCCGGCTGCGCGGCTACCGGCAGCTCAACCTGGGCACCGACGCCGACGGGCACAACACCGTCGCGCCCCCGGAGCGCCCCTGGCACCTCGGGCCGGTGGTGCTGGCCCGGCGGGGACGGCCGGTGCGGATCAAGTTCATCAACCAGCTCCCCACCGGCCGCGCCGGGGAACTCTTCCTCCCGGTCGACCCGACCGTGTACGGGGCCGGCACCGGCCCGCTGGACGGCCCGGCGCCGTACCCGCAGAACCGGGCAGTGCTGCACCTGTCCGGGGCGCAGACGGCCTGGATCTGCGCCGGAAACCCGTGGCAGTGGATCACCCCGGCGGGCGAGATCACCCCGTACCCGAGCGGGCCCGGGCTGACCCACGTGCCGGACATGCCGCCGCCCGGGGCCGGCGCCACCACCCGCTACTACCCCAACGAGCAGAGCGGCCGGCTGCTCTGGTTCCACGACAACACCCTCGGCCTGGCCCGGCTGACCGTCTACTCCGGTCAGGTCGCGCTCTACCTGCTCACCGACCCGGCCGAGGAGCAACTGGTCGCCGACGGCGTGCTGCCGGCCGACCAGGTGCCGCTGGTGATCGAGGACAAGACCTTCGTGCCGGACGACACCCAGCTCGCCGGGGAGGACCCGACCTGGGACCGGGACCGCTGGGGCGCCCGGGGCAGCCTCTGGCACCCGCACGTCTACCAGCCCCGGCAGAACCCGTACCGGGCCAGCGGGACGAACCCGACCGGCCGGTGGGACTACGGCCCGTGGTCGCGTACCGCCGAGGTGGGCGGGCCGGTCGCCGCGCTCGACGGCGCCGGACCGGCGCACCCCGGCCCGGCGCCGGTGCCGAACCCGCACCACGACCCGGTGACCGACCCGGCGGAGCCGCCGTGGACGCCCGGCGTGCCGCATCCGTCGGCGGTGCCGGAGGTGTTCGGCGACACCATGCTGGTCAACGGCGCCGCCTACCCCTACCTGACCGTCGAGCCCCGCACCTACCGGTTCCGGATCCTCAACGCCTGCCTCGACCGCAGCCTCAACCTGGGCCTCTACCGGGCCCGGTCGACCGGGCCGATGTGGGCGGCAGACGGCGGGTTGGCCGACGCCGACGCCGGCGAGGTGCCGATGGTGGACGCGGTCCGGGCGCCGGGCCGCCCGTCCGGCTGGCCGACCGACGGGCGCGACGGCGGGGTGCCCGACCCGGCCGCCGCCGGCCCGGAGCTGGTCCAGATCGGCAACGAGTGCGGGCTGCTGCCGGCGCCGGTGGTGATCCCGAACCGGCCGGTGGGCTACCGGTACGACCGTCGCGACCCCACCGTGCTCAACGTCGACGGGCACGCCCTGCTGCTCGCCCCCGGCGAGCGGGCCGACGTACTGGTCGACTTCGCTAGCGTCGCCCCGGGCAGCACGCTCATCCTGTACAACGACTGCCCGGCCCCGCTGCCCGGCTTCGACCCCCGCTACGACCAGCACACCGGCGCGCCGGACCGCACCGCCGAGGGCGGCGCGCCGCCCACCCGGCCGGGATACGGCCCGAACACCCGCACCCTGCTCCAGTTCCGGGTGGCCGGCACGCCGGCGCCCCGGTACGACCTGGCCCGGCTGCGTGACCGGCTGCCCCGGGCGTACGCGGCCAGCCAGCGGCGGCCGATCGTGCCGCAACCCGGCCAGGACGCCGGCACCGGCCGGGCCACCCTGGTGCCGGCGCACGCCACCACTGTCACCTTCACCCCGGCCGGAGCCGGCGCTCCGGTGACCCTGCCGCTGCTCGGCAAGGTGGTGCAGCAGGTCTTCGAGCCCGGGTACGGCCGGCTGACCGGGCGGCTCGGCGTCGAGCACCCGCACGCCGGGCCACTCTCCCCCGCCACCCTGCCGCTCGACCCGACCGACCCGGCCACCGAGATCCTCTTCGCCACCGACCCGGCGGTCGGGATCGGCGCCCCCGCCGACGGCACCCAGCTCTGGCGGATCAGCGGGCACGCCCGGCAGACCCAGCCGGTGCAGTTCGACGGCTGCGACGTGCAGATCGTCAACCGGGTCGGCTGGGACGGCACGGTCCGGCCGGCGGAGGGAGCCGAGCTGGGCTGGAAGCAGGTCGTCCGGGTCGACCCGCGGGAGGACGTGATCGTCGCCCTGCGGCCGGTCGTCCCCGCCCTGCCGTTCAAGGTCGGCGACAGCGTACGGCTGCTCGACCCGACCCGGCCGGCCGGCGCGCGGACCGGCTCGACCCCGGTGAGCCCGGCCGACGGCCGGCCGGCGATGGTCCTGAACCACCTGGTCAACCTGGGCTGGGAGTACCGCTGGCACAGCCGGCTGGCCGGGCACCGCGACCAGGGCATGAGCCGGCCGCTGGTGCTACGGGTCGCGCCGAAGGCGCCCACCGGGCTGACCGCCACGCCCGCTCCCGGCACGGCCACCGCGCTGCCGGCCATCGCGCTGGCCTGGACCGGCAACGGCAGCCGCCCCCCGGCCACCAGCCACCTGCTCCAGCGGGCCACCGACGCCACCTTCGCCGAAGGGCTGACCGAGATCACCGTGGCGGCCACCGCCACCCGGTACACCGACGCCACCGTCACGCCCGGGGTGACCTACCACTACCGGATCCGCGCCGAGAACGCGGTCAGCTGCTCCGCCTGGTCGAACAGCGTGCCGGCCGCGGTGCGGCTGACCGCGCCCGCCGGGCTGGCAGCGGTGGTCCCGCCGGCGGCGCCGCTGCGGGTCGCGCTGCGCTGGGCGAACCGCTCCTTCGCCACCGGCATCGACGTGCAGCGGGCCACCAACCCGACGTTCACCAGCGGGCCGGGCACCACCGCGATCGGCGTGGGCGACCAGCACCTGGACACCGCCGTCGCCCCGGACACCACGTACTACTACCGGGTGCGGACGACGTACCTGGGCGCTGCCTCACCCTGGTCGACGGTGGCCACGGTGACCACCCCGCCGGTGCCCGCCACGCCGACCGCGGTGAGCGCCACCGCCACCGCGCCCGGCCCGGACACCGCCACGGTGATCCTGGGCTGGTCGGCCAGCACCCCGACCGGGCCGGGCGCCGGGTTCATCGTGCAGCGGGCCCTGGACCCGGGATTCGGCCGCGAGGTGGCCACCTTCACGGTCACCGGCCGGGGGTTCACCAACACGGGCCTGGCCCGCGGGGTCACCTACCACTACCGGATCCGCTCGTTCAACGTCGTCGGCGGCTCGCCGTTCACCACACCGCTGGCGGTCGCCACGCCGCAGTGACCGGCCGGCTCAGGGGGCGCGCAGCGGGGTGTTGACGGCGCGCAGCTCGGCCAGCGCCGCGGCGACGCCGTGCAGCAGGTCGGTCGCCTCGGTCAGCTGGGCGGCGGCCGGGTGCTCGGCGTCCGGGCGGGCGTCCTCGGCCACGTAGCCGGCGGCCGCCACCACCAGCCGCTCGTACGCGGCGACGCCGCTGTCCAGTTGCGCGGTGAGCGCCCGGTGCGCCTCGGCCAGCGGCGGGCGGGCGTCGGCCGGGGCGAGCCGCAGCGCGCGTTCCACACTGGCCACCCGGTTGGCCAGGTCCCGCAGGGACCGGTCGGCCGTGGCCGCCTCCACCACCGCCGGCTCGGCGAGGCCGGTGAGCCGGGGCGCCATTCCGGCCAGGGTCAGCGCCGCCCGGTCCAGCCGGGCCCACGGCTCGGCGGCGCTGGTGCCGCGCAGCGCCACCCGGGAACGGACCCGGCGTACCTCGGCGAGCACGCCCGGGCCGACCGGGAGCCGCTCCACCGCGGCGACCAGCCGGGCCCGGGACCGGGCGGCGGCCTCGGCCGGGTCGAGCGGCGGCGGCGCCGGCCGGGCGGCCAGCGCGCGCAGGTCGATCCAGCGCCAGGCGGCCAGCGCCACGGCGCTGCCGGCGCCGGCGGCCCACGCCGCGTCCGGCAACCCCAGCCCGGCGTACGGGGTGAGCACGGCGGGGGCGCCACCGAGCCCGCCGGCCAGCACGCTCCACCGGCGGGCGGACCGCCGCAGCCGGCTCAACCGCCGGAAGTACCGGGTTCGCTCGTCTGCCACCTGTGCCTCCTCGACCCCCGGCCGCTCAGCCTGCGGCGGTGGTGTCCCCCGTGCCTCGTTCCCGGCTCATGCTGGCCCGGATCTCGTCGAGCCGGGCGGCGGCCGCCGGGTCGGCGGCCGGCGCGGCCGGCGCGGCCTGCTCGGCGCGGGGCGCGGCGGGCTGTTGCCGCTGGGCGCCGAGCTGCTCACCGGCCATGCTGGCCCGGATCTGCTCCAGCCGGGCCGAGCCGGCCGAGTCCAGGGTCGCCTTCTGGATCTCCAGCATCCGCCCCTCGACGGAGTTGCCGGCCAGTTCGGCCCGGCCCATCGCGTTGGCGTAGCGCCGCTCGATGCGGTCGCGCACCTCGTCCAGGGTGGGGGTGGTGCCGGAGGCGGTCAGCGCCGACATCGACTCCAGCGACTGGGCGACGCTCTCCTGCATCTTGGCCTGCTCCAGCTGGCTGAGCAGCTTGGTGCGCTCGGCGAGCTTCTGCTGGAGGATCATCGAGTTGTTCTCCACCGCCTTGCGCGCCTGCGCGGCGGCCCCGAGCGCCTGGTCGTGCAGGGTCTTGAGGTCCTCGGTGGCCTGCTCGGCGGAGACCAGCTGGGAGGCGAGGGTCTGCGCGGACTGCTCGTAGCGCCCGGCCTCGGCCTCGTCGCCCCGGGCCCGGGCCTGGTCGGCGAGGACCAGAGCCTGCCGGGCGTTGCCCTGCAACCGCTCGACCTCGGACATCTGGCGGGAGAGCTTCATCTCCAGCTGGCGCTGGTTGCCGATCACCGCGGCGGCCTGCTGGACCAGCGCCTGGTGCTGGCGCTGCGCCTCCTCGATGGCCTGCTGGATCTGCACCTTGGGATCGGCGTGCTCGTCGATCTTGGCGCCGAAGAGCGCCATCAGGTACTTCCAACCCTTGACGAACGGGTTCGCCATCTCCGCGGTATCCCCTCAGTCGCGTCGCTGCGCCGCACCGTGCCGCACGGCCCGACGGTGGCGGTGCGGCGCTGGCTCCATCGTCCCAGCCGGACGCCAGCGGGGCATCCGTACCGGCCGGTGGGCAACACCGGCACCGTCCGCGATCAACCCTACGCGGCGCGGGCCACCGACGGCCATGGAGCGCGGTGGGTGGGGATCAGGCGGCGCAGACCACGTCGCGGTCGGCCTGGCGGACCCGGCTGCTGCGCAGGGTGGCCTTGAGCGGGGAGTCCTGGTGGACCGAGACGGCGACCTTGCCGTCGGAGCTGACCTGGTGCACGGCGCGGCCGGTGGCCTTGCGGACGGCGGGTCGCGCCACCGCGGCCGGCTCGGCCGGCTCGTCCTGCACCGGCACCAGCACGCCCGGCATCTGCTCGGCGAGCGCGACGGTGTCGCTGACCTCGCGCAGCAGCTCGGACAGGCGCGCGCCGAGCGCGTCGCAGATGGCGGCCAGCAGCTCGCTGGAGGGCTCCTTCTGGCCGCGCTCGATCTCGGAGAGATAGCCGAGGCTGACGTTGGCCGCGGAGGAGACCTCGCGCAGGGTGCGGTGCTGCCCCTGCCGGCGCGCCCGCAGTGCGTCACCGATCACCCGGCGTAGCAGGACCATCGCACCTCCCCCTGAGGGACACCTCTGTCGCCCCCGGCCGCCCGGCCCGGCACGGCGACCGCGCCGGCCCCGACCGCCGGAGCCTTCCCGCAACCGTACCCGTTGCCGCGCCCGGCGACATCCCACCCCGCCCGGGGATCGCGGGTTGTCTGCCCTCCGCAGACCCGCTCCGCCGGCCGACGCCGCGCGGCGGCCCCGGAACGGGCATGATCAACGCCACATCGCCGGCACGGGGGCCACGACGGCACCGGGACACCGCGATGCCGACGAGACGGCGTGGCTCACACGCCGGCGGCGGTCCGATCCGCGTCGGCCTCGTGGATCCGCTCGGCCAGCAGCCGCAATGCCTCGATCACCGCCGCCGCCCGCACGTGGTCCCGCCCGCCGTCCAGGTCCAACTGGCGCACGGTGCTGCCGCCCGGCCCCGCCACGGCCACGTAGACCAGCCCGACGGGCTTGCCGTCCTGTGGCTCGGGGCCGGCCACCCCGGTGGTGGCGAGGCCCCAGTCGGCGCCGCAGCGCCGCCGGCCGCCCTCGGCGAGCGCGGCGGCCACGTCCGGGTCGACCGGCCCGCGCTCGGCGAGCAGGTCCGCCGGCACCCCCGCCAGCTCGGACTTCAGCTCGGTGGCGTAGACCACCAGCCCGCCGCGGAAGACGCCGCTCACCCCGGCGATCTCCACGATCGAGGCGGCCAGCAGGCCGCCGGTGAGCGACTCGACAGTGGCCAGCGTCTCCGCCCGCTCGGTCAGGCGGTGCACCACCGCCGCCGCCGGGCTGCCGACCGGCCGCTCCCCGTTCGCGTCGCTGCTCTGCATGTCCCCGATCCTTCCCCCCACCCCCCCCCCCCC
>NZ_QGSW01000312.1:0-11239 GCF_003176715.1 Micromonospora sp. S4605 | reverse complement strand
CCGGTGGTGGTGCGGCGGGGGAGGGTCAGCCCTGGCAGCCGGTGGGGGCTTCGCCCGCGGACGGGACCGAGGCGACCACGGTGTCGGCGATCGGCGCGACCCACTGCAACGGCTGCTCGTAGGCGCGCGGCACCCGGACGGTGACCGCGGTCTCCCGGTCCAGCGTGGTGAGCACGGTGGCGTCGGCCTGCTCGGTGGCGTGCCAGCAGACCTTGTTGACCAGCCAGACGTCGTCGGTGTCGCCCACCGCCGGCTCGGCGCCGCCGCAGGCCACGGTCAGCGCCGGGTCGCCGTACGCGGCGTTCTGCTCCGGGCCGGCGGTGACCGGACGCTGCTGCAGGTCACGGACGGTCGACGGGAGCTGGGAGAGCAGCGCGCGGCACACGGTCGCGGGGCGCTCGGCCAGGGCCGGCGCGGCCATCTCGACCGGCGCGGTGGACTGGGCGCGGGCGGTGGTCGCCGACGGGCTCGGCGCCGCGGCCGGCTCGTCCGGCGCGAGCTGGGCGAAGGCGAGCCCGGCCACCACCACGGTGACCGGAAGCGCGACCAGCGTCGCGATCAGCGCGGCGCGGCGGGTGGTCCCGTCCGGCGCCGTGGACGCGGGCCGGTCCACCCCGCCGGCCTCCGGGCGGGGAGAGTCAGTGATCTTGTCCACTTACAGCCGTACCACCGAACACGTGAGGGTGCGGGTGATGCCGGGCACCATCTGCACCTTGCTGACGATGAGTTTGCCGAGCTCGTCGACGGTGTTCGCCTCGGTGAGCACGACCACGTCGTAGGGCCCGGTGACGGCGTCGACCCGCACCACGCCGGCAAGGTCCGCGATCAGACCGGCCACGTCACGCGCCCGGCCGACCTCCGTCTGGATGAGGATGTACGCCTGTACCACGACTCGACCTCCGTCCGTCGCCGCCCGCGAGCGGCCCGAGAGGAGAAAGTACCTTACGGACCAGGTCTGATCCCTATCGGTGGTCAAGGAGAAGCGGTGAGCGAGCGCGGCAGGAGCGGGCGGGGCGTCGGACCGGGCGTGGCGCCGGTGGCGAGGGAGGTGCCGGCATGAGTGTCGCGGGGGTGGGCGAATTCGGTCTGATCGACCGGGTCACCGCCCGGTTGTCGTACGGCCCGACGGTGCTGCTCGGGCCGGGGGACGACGGGGCGCTGGTGGCCGCCCCGGACGCGCGGGTGGTCGCCTCCACCGACGTGCTGGTGGAGGGGCGGCACTTCCGGCGGGACTGGTCCGGCGCGCGGGACGTGGGGCACCGGGCGGCGGCGGCGAACCTGGCCGACGTCGCGGCCATGGGGGCCACCCCGACCGCCCTGCTGGTGGCCCTCTGCATCCCCGCGGACCTGGCCATCGGATGGGCCGAGGAACTGGCCGACGGGCTGGCCGCGGAGGCGGCGACGGTCGGCGCGAGCGTGGTCGGCGGGGACATGTCGGGCAGCCCCACGTTGACCATCGCGGTGACCGCCCTGGGTGACCTGGCCGGACGGGCGCCGGTGGTGCGCTCCGGTGCCCGGCCGGGCGACGTGGTCGCGCTCGCCGGGCGCACCGGGTACGCGGCGGCCGGGCTCACCGTGCTATCCCGGGGCTTCCGGACGCCGCGGCTGCTGGTCGAGGCGTACCGGCGGCCGGAGGTGCCGTACGCGGCCGGCCCGCAGGCCGCCGGGCTCGGCGCCACCGCCATGATCGACGTGTCGGACGGGCTGCTCGCCGACCTCGGGCACGTGGCGAGGGCCAGCGGGGTCGGCATCGACGTGCGCCGGGACGCCTTCGAGGTGCCCCGGCAGATGCGCGACGCGGCCCAGGCGCTCGGCGTCGATCCGTACGCCTGGCTGCTGGCCGGTGGCGAGGACCACGCCCTGGCCGCCACCTTCCCGCCCGACGTGACGCTGCCCGAGCAGTGGCACCCGATCGGGCGGGTGGTGGCCGGCGCGGGCGTCACCGTCGACGGCGAGCCGTACCAGGGGGTCACCGGCTGGGACCACTTCCGGTAAGGGCTCCGAGCGGTCGTAACCTTTACTCCGTGACGGAGATCGAGATCCACGCCGCGCGCTTCGACTCGCCGGAGGCGCAGCGCCTGATCAGGGACGCGCTGGCCGACCTCGGCGCCCGGTACGGCGGCAGCGGCGACGACACCCCGGTCGACGCCGCCGAGTTCGAGCCACCGGGCGGCGCGTTCCTGATCGCCAGGCTGGACGGCCAGCCGGTCGGCTGTGGCGGCTGGCGCAGCCACGGCGAGGGGACCGCCGAGCTGAAGCGGATGTACACCGCGCCGGCGGCACGCGGTCGGGGGGTGGCCCGGGCGCTGCTGGCGGCGGTCGAGCGGTCCGCCCGCGAGCAGGGGCGCAAGCGGCTGATCCTGGAGTGCGGCGACCGGCAGCCCGAGGCGATCGGGTTGTACACCTCGACCGGCTACGAGCGGATCCCGAACTTCGGCTTCTACAAGGACGAGCCGGGCTGCCTCTCGTTCGGCCGTACCCTCTGAGCCACCGCCCCGCGCGGGGCCGTGACCGGCGGCGTCAGCCGGTGGTGATCCGGACCTGCTCGGCCGCCTTGCCGGCGGCGTCCGTCGCGGCCGGGCCGTCGATGCCCCAGGCCAGCACGTGGCCGCTGCGTCGCAGCGACGAGGTCACCTCGGTCACCGTGTCGCCCACCGCCACCTCGAGCTGCACGTCCAGCACCCCCGGCACCCGCCGGGCGTCGCGCAGCCCGGCGACGGCGGAGACCGTGCCGGGCGGCGCGAGCAGGAACTCCACCGCCGCCGCGCCGGTCGGCCGCGGCCGCAGCGCCGGCCGCTCCCCGCGCAGGATGCGCAGGTACGCCTCGATGAAACCGCACTCGTAGGCGATCGAGATCAGCGCGGTGATCATGTCGCCGGGCAGCCGGGCCGCGCACTCCACCAGCGTCGGCCGGCCGTCGGCGAGGATCCATTCGCTGTGCAGCACGCCGGTGCGGAAGCCGGCGGCGGTGGCCAGCCGGGTCGCCACCGCGAGCAGCTCCCGGCGGGTGGCCGCGGGCAGTGCCGTGGGCACGGTGTGCCCGGTCTCGACCGGGCAGCGCCCGGGCAGCACCCGCTTGTCGGTGACGTTGCCGAAGATCACCTCGCCGTCGGCGACCAGCAGCTCGACGCTGTGCTCCGGCCCGTCCAGGGCCTGCTCGACGAGCACCCCGGTGGGTAGCCCGTCGGTCGCCTCCGGCGGCGCCTCGGGGGAGGCGGTGGCCGCCCAGGCGGCGGTGATCTCCGCCGGGTCGCTGATGATCTGCACGCCCAGGCTGCCGGATCGCCGGGTCGGCTTCAGCACGCACCGGCCGCCGTGCCGCTCGGCGAACGCCACCGCCTCGGCGGCAGTGCCGACCAGCTCGAACGCCGGGTTGGCCAGTCCTGCGTCGGCGGCCAGCAGCCGCATCCGGTGCTTGTCGGAGAAGACGTCGGCGGCCGCCGCCCCGGCGCCGGGCAGGCCGAGTTCGGCGGCGAGCCGGGCCGCCCCGGCGACCGCGTACTCCAGGCCGGGCACCACCAGCCGGGCGGAGCGCAGCGCCGGCTCGCGGGCCACCAGGGCGGCGGCGTCCAGGCCCGTCTGGTAGCGCGCGGGCACCACCCGGGAGATGAACGCCAGCTCGCCGGCCAGCTGCTCGATGCCGCGCCGCTGGATCACGTCCGGCTCCTCGACCAGGACCACGGAGCCGGCCGGCAGCTCCTCGGCGTACCAGCGCAGCATGCCGAGGGACGCCCCGACAATGATCATCTCGTCTCGGCCCAGGTCCAGCTGCACCAGTCGTCCTCCGTGCTCGGGGTGCGCGCCGGGAAGGGGACGGCCGGCGCAGGCAGACCCTAACCGGACCGGTGCGGGTGCGTCGACGCAGCGTCGCGTACCGGTCAACGCCGGGGCCCGGACACGACAGAGCCGGCGGGCCACGAGGGCCCGCCGGCGCTGGCGAGTATGTCGGTCGGTGTTACCGCGTCAGGCGCGGGTGACCTTGCCGGCCTTGATGCACGAGGTGCAGACCTGCATCTTCTTGGTGTTGCCGCCACCGGCCGGGGTCCGCACCGACTGGATGTTCGGGTTCCAGCGGCGGTTGGTCCGCCGGTGCGAGTGGGACACGTTGTGGCCGAAGCCCGGCCCCTTGCCACAGACGTCGCACACGCTAGCCACGGGATACTCCTGGGTTTGAAACGTTCATGAGGTCGCCGCCAGGCGCTGCCCGGGCAACCTGGTCAGGTTACCCGATGAACCGCCGCCCCGCCCAACCGGCCCGTCCGCCCGGGGCCGTGCGGGCCGTGGGGGTGGCGGGGGAGTGGCCGGCGGCGCGCCGGGACGCCCGGTAAGGGTACCCGCCGGCCGCGCACCGGCCGTACCCGGGACACGCCGCGCCGGCCCGGCCGAGCCCGGCGGGTGTCGGTGCGCGCCAGTAGGCTTCACGCCGTGCTGGACACCCTCGACGCCGCCGCGGTCCGCCGCTGGTGCGCGGGCGGGCTGGCCGCGCTCAAGCGGCACCAGGGCGAGATCGACGACCTGAACGTCTATCCGGTGCCCGACGGCGACACCGGCACCAACCTGGTGCTCACCCTCACCTCCGCCCAGCAGGCGCTGGCCATGGACCTCGACACCCTCCCCGACGACGGGCCCACCCCGCACGGTCACGCGCTGCGGCTGATGGCGCGCGGCGCGCTGCTCGGCGCCCGGGGCAACTCCGGGGTGATCCTGTCGCAGATCCTGCGCGGCTTCGCCGACGCGCTGGCCGCCCGGCCCGCGGTGCGCGGCCGGGAATTGGCGGTCGCGCTGCGCGACGCCACCACCGCCGCCTACGCAGCGGTCGCCAGCCCGGTCGAGGGCACCCTGCTCAGCGTCGTCGCCGCGGCCGCCGGGGCGGCCGAGCGGGCGGACAGCGACGAGCTCTGCGCGGTTGCCCGGGCGGCGGCCGGCGAGGCGTCCCGGGCGCTCGCCCGCACCCCCGAGCAACTGCCCGCGCTGGCCCGGGCCGGCGTGGTCGACGCTGGCGGGCGGGGGTTGTGCCTGCTGCTCGACGCCCTGGTCGAGGTGATCACCGGAGAGAGCCCACAGCGGCCGGCGCCCACGCGGCCGGCGGCCCGCCCGCCGGCCGTCGCCGTCCGCGAGACCGGCTCCGACGAGTACGCCTACGAGGTGCAGTTCCTGCTCGACGCCGACGAGCCGGCGGTGACCCGGCTGCGGGCGGAGCTGGCGGCGCTGGGCGACTCGCTGGTCGTGGTGGGCGACGGCGACGGCACCTGGAACGTGCACGTGCACGTCAACGACGTCGGCGCGGCGATCGAGGCGGGAGTGGTCGCCGGCCGGCCGCACCGGATCTCGGTGACCCGCTTCGCCGACCAGGTCGCACCGGTGCCGCCGGCCGTGGCGGCGGACGGGCGGGCCGCCGTGGTGGTGGCCGCCGGCGCGGGCATCGCCGAGCTGTTCGGCGGCGAGGGCGCGACGGTGGTGCCCGGCAACCCGTCCACCGGCGAGCTGCTGGACGCGATCCGGGCGACCGGCGCCGCCCGGGTGGTGGTGCTGCCCAACGACCCGAACACCCAGGCGGTGGCGAGCGCCGCCGCCCGCGAGGCGCACGGGTTGGGCATCAAGGTCAGCGTGGTGCCGACCCGCTCGCCGGTGCAGGCGCTGGCGGCGCTGGCCGTACGCGACCCCGGCCGGCGTTTCGAGGACGACGTGATCGCGATGGCCGAGGCGGCCGGCGCCTGCCGCTACGCCGAGGTCTGCCACGCCAGCCGGGAGGCGCTCACGGTTGCCGGCCCGTGCCGCCCGGGCGACGTGCTGGCGCTGGTCGAGGGGGAGGTGCACCTGATCGGCGCCGACCTGCTCGACACCTGCGTCGCCGTGGTCGACCGGATGCTCGGCGGCGGTGGTGAGCTGGTCACCCTGCTCGCCGGGGCGGACGCCCCGGACGGGCTGGCCGACGCGGTGCGGGAGCACGTCGGGCGGCACTGGCCGTTCGTGGAGGTGCAGGCCTACCCGGGCGGCCAGCCACACTATCCGCTGCTGGTGGGGGTCGAGTGATGCCCGAGACGGCCACCGTGGACACGCCGCTGAAGAAGCTGGTCGGCGAGAAGACGGCGAAGGCGCTGGCCAGCCACCTCGACCTGCACACCGCCGGCGACCTGGTCTACCACTTCCCGCGCCGCTACGACGAGCGCGGCGAGCACACCGACATCCGGTCGCTGGACGTCGGCGAGCAGGTCACCGTGCTGGCCCAGGTGCAGCGCACCGCCGTACGCCCGATGCGGCAGCGGCGCGGCAACCTGCTGGAGGTGACCGTCGGCGACGGCTCCGGCGGCCTGCTCACCCTGACCTTCTTCGGCAACCAGGCGTGGCGGGAGCGGGAACTGCGTCCGGGCCGGTGGGGGCTGTTCGCCGGCAAGGTCACCGAGTTCCGGGGCAAGCGGCAGCTCAACGGCCCGGAGTACGTGCTGCTCGGCGAGGGCGGCGACGGCGAGGCGGCGGCCAGCGAGGAGATCGAGGAGTTCGCCGGCGCGCTGATCCCGGTCTACCCGGCCGCCGCGGCGGTGCCGACCTGGGTGATCGCCCGCTGCGTGCGGGTGGTGCTGGACACCTTCACCCCGCCGGACGACCCGCTGCCGGCCACCGTGCGGGCCAGCCGCAACCTGGTCGGGCTCGGCACCGCGCTGCGCGAGATCCACCGGCCGTCCAGCAAGGAGGACCTCTACCGGGCCCGGCGGCGGCTGAAGTGGGACGAGGCGTTCGCGGTGCAGCTGACCCTGGTGCAGCGCAAGCACCGGGCCGCCGACTGGCCGGCCCGGCCCCGCCCGCCGCGCCCGGGTGGCCTGCTGGACGCGTTCGACGCCCGGCTGCCGTACGAGCTGACCTCCGGCCAGCGGGACGTGGGCGCCGAGATCGCCGCCGACCTGGCCACCCCGCATCCGATGCACCGGCTGTTGCAGGGCGAGGTGGGTTCGGGTAAGACCGTGGTCGCGTTGCGCGCCATGCTCCAGGTGGTCGATGCCGGCGGGCAGGCCGCGCTGCTCGCCCCGACCGAGGTGCTCGCCGCCCAGCACCACCGCGGCATGCTCGACCTGCTCGGGCCGCTCGGCCGGGCCGGCGAGCTGGGCGCCGCCGAGCACGCGACCCGGGTCGAGCTGGTCACCGGCTCGCTCGGCGCGGCAGCGCGCCGGCGGGCGCTGGCCGAGGTGGCCAGCGGCGCCGCCGGCATCGTGCTCGGCACCCACGCCCTGCTCTACGAGGGGGTCGACTTCGCCGATCTGGGCCTGGTGGTGGTCGACGAGCAGCACCGGTTCGGTGTCGAGCAGCGCGACGCGCTGCGGGCCAAGGCCGAGCAGCCGCCGCACGTGCTGGTGATGACGGCCACCCCGATTCCGCGCACGGTGGCGATGACCGTCTACGGCGACCTGGAGACCTCGACGCTGTCCCAGCTGCCGCGTGGCCGGTCGCCGATCGCCTCGCACGTGGTGCCGGCCGCCGAGAAGCCGGCCTTCCTCGACCGGGCCTGGCGCCGGCTGCGCGAGGAAGTGGCCGCCGGCCACCAGGCGTACGTGGTCTGCCCGCGGATCGGCGACGGTCCCGGGTCGGAGGAGGAGGCGCCGCGGGAGGACGACTCCGGGCGGCGGCCGCCGCTGGCGGTGACCGAGGTGGCGCCGCTGCTCGCCGAGGGGCCGCTGCACGGGCTGCGGATCGGCGTGCTGCACGGCCGGCTGCCGGCCGACGAGAAGGACGCGGTGATGCGCTCCTTCGCCGCCGGCGACCTCGACGTGCTGGTGGCCACCACCGTGGTGGAGGTCGGCGTCGACGTGCCGAACGCCACCGTGATGATCGTGCTGGACGCCGACCGGTTCGGCGTCTCGCAACTGCACCAGCTGCGCGGCCGGGTCGGCCGGGGGGCCGCGGCCGGGCTCTGCCTGCTGGTCACCGAGGCGGCCGAGGGCAGCCCGGCGCGGGAGCGGCTGGACGCCGTCGCGTCCACCACCGACGGTTTCAAGCTGGCCGAACTGGACCTGGAGCAGCGCCGCGAGGGTGACGTGCTGGGGGCCACCCAGTCCGGGCGCCGCTCCCACCTACGGCTGCTCTCGCTGCTGCGCGACGCCGACCTGATCCGCGACGCCCGGGCCGAGGCGATCACCCTGGTCGAGGAGGATCCGGAGCTGGCCCGGCACCCGGCGCTGGCCGCCTCGGTGGCCGCCCTGGTCGACGAGGAACGCGCGGAATACCTGGAGAAGGGCTGACCCGGCCACCCCTTCCGGCCGCGGCCGTCGGGTGGCGCTTCGCGCCCGATCCGCGGTGGACCGCGGTTCCGTGCGGCCGGTGCGGTGACGGGACATGGTGAGGGCGCGCCGACCCGGGTGGGTCGACGCGCCCTCAGCGCTCAGTCCGGCTCAGCTCACGCGGTGAAGCGCACCCGCCGCCGCCGCGCCATCAGGAAGAGCACCGCGCCCAGGGCGAGCAGGGCGACCGCGCCCGCGGCGATGCCGCCGGCCGCCGCACCGGTCACCGGCAGGCCCGGCTCCTCGCCACCGCCACCGCCACCGCAGTCACCCTCGGGGGCGTAGACGGCCTCCATCTCCAGCTCCAGCTCGGGGAGCACGACCAGCGCGGTCTCCTCCTTGCCGGCCTTGAAGGTGACGGTCTCCGAGTCGCCCGGCTGCACGGTGCGGGTCTCGGTCTCCTTGCCGTAGGTGAACACCACCTTGACCGGCAGGCCACCCTCCGGGTTGGTAGCGGTCAGCGTGAAGTTCTCGCAGTCGGCCTTGGTGGTGATGGTGGGCAGCGGGCAGTCCTCGGGACGCTGCCACGAGTAGCTGCCGTCCTCGATCACCTGGCCGTCGACCAGCACCTCGACCTTGCCGGCGTTCTCGGCCGGCACCACGGTGTCGTTGTCGGCCTTGCCCGGCTCGACGGTGACCTTCTTGGACCAGCCGTTCTCGCCCCGGACCTCGAACTCGACCGGGTACTTCGAGATCTTGCCGTCGTTGCTCAGCGACACGGTGACGGTGCCGTCGCAGTTGGACGCGAACGTCGCGGCCGGGGTGGTGCAGCTCTTGTCACCGCCGTTGTACGCGCCCAGCGGGCCGGTGGACCGGTTGCCGGGCGTGCCCTTGGAACCGAGCTTCTTGTTGCCGTACCGCTTGCCGCCCTCGACCAGCGGGTCGATGATCTCGTCGGTGCCGCCCCAGATCAGGTCCACCTGGGTGTGGCAGTCCGGGATGTCGACCTTCAGGTCGATCTCGGTCTGGGTGCCGCCGATCCAGTCGCTGTCCGGCGTGCCGTAGACGTACTGCGGGGTGGCGAACTGCGGCCGCGGCGCGAAGTACGACACCAGCGTGAAGTGCTGCTTGCCGTCACCGCAGAGCGGCAGGTCACCGTCGAGCTTGACGGTCGCGGTGCCCTTCGGGCCGTCGAAGGTGTGGCTGTACTTGGCCTTGCTGGCGTCCACACACTTCGGCGCGGGGGTGCAGGGCTTGTCGCCGCCCAGGTTGATGCTGCCCTCGTTGGTGCGGTCCTGGCCGTTCTTCTTCCACAGTGCGTAGACCGTCAGCTTCGCGCTGGCGGTGTCGCCGGGCACCCGCTGCACCGCCTGCACCGAGCCGCCCTTGGGGACGACGGCGCCCTCCAGCGGCTTGCTGGTGTCGGCCGCCAGGTTCACCGGGGTGGACGGGTCGGCGGTCACGGTCTTCAGCGTCGCCGCCTTGTCCCGCTCGCTGTTCTCCACCGTCCAGGTGATCACGCGCTCGCCGGTGAGCCCGTCACAGTCGGCGGTGGCGGTGATGGTGGTGTGGTGGGCGCTGGCCGGCGCGGCCACCGCGACGGCCGCGGTGAGGCCGAGGAAGGCGGCCCCCAGCACGGCCAGTGGTCGCCGTAGCGACGCTCTGGTACGGATCACGCGTACTCCCGGGGTGAGGAAGCTGAAGGGGGTGGGCGCGGAGTGGGGCGGTTCGGACGGTCGCAGGTGCGTCAGCGCGTGTCCGGTGCGGGCGCCGCTCCGTGCCGTGGGCCGGCGTCCACCGCCGACACCCGGCAGACCCTAGCGAGATCGTCGCGTGCGTTACAGCGTTCAGCGGGACCTAAGGATGATGTTATGAATGCGAGATCATTGATATACGAAGGGTGGCCGGATTGGCGCGACACGCATACCGGCGGTGTCGCCGGGGGGTCTCCGGGCCTCGCGTAGCGTCGGGGTCATGAGCAGGAGGAGACGGTGACCCGGATCGTGGCCGGGACGCTCGGCGGCCGGCGGATCGCCGCCCCGCCCGGCGCGGGCACCCGGCCGACGTCCGACCGGGTCCGGGAGGCGTTGTTCAGCGCCGTGCAGGCCGAGGTCGACCTGACCGGCGCCCGCTTCGCCGACCTGTACGCCGGCTCCGGCGCGGTCGGGCTGGAGGCGCTGTCCCGGGGCGCCGGGCACGTGCTGCTGGTCGAGTCCGACCCGCGGGCCGCCCGGGTGATCCGGGAGAACGTGGCCGCCCTGCGCGCCGCCCCGGCCGCCCGGCTGGTCACCGGGAAGGTGAGCACCGTGCTGGCGGCCGGCCCGGACGGCGGCCCGTACGACGTGGTCTTCGCCGACCCGCCGTACGCGGTGCCGGACGCCGACGTTACCGCGATGCTCGCCGCGCTGGTCGACGGCGGGTGGCTGGCCCAGGACGCGCTGGTGGTGGTGGAGCGCTCCAGCCGGACCGGGCCGGTCGAGTGGGTGCCGGGTGTCACCGGCGAGCGAAGTCGCCGTTACGGCGAGACCACCCTTTGGTACGGTCGCCGATCATGAGACGTGCGGTGTGTCCCGGCTCGTTCGACCCGGTCACCAACGGACACCTCGACATCATCGGCCGGTCGAGCCGGCTCTTCGACGAGGTGATCGTCGGCGTGCTGGTGAACCAGTCGAAGAGCGGCCTGTTCACCGTCGAGGAGCGGATCGACATGCTCCGCGAGGTGACCGCCTCGTACGACAACGTGCGGGTCGAGTCGTTCCGTGGGCTGCTGGTCGACTTCTGCCGCGCCCAGCAGGCGAGCGTCCTGGTCAAGGGCCTGCGCGCGGTCAGCGACTTCGACTACGAGCTGCAGATGGCCCAGATGAACATCGGGCTGGCCGGCGTCGAGACGCTCTTCATGCCGACCAACCCGCTCTACTCGTTCCTCTCCTCCAGCCTGGTCAAGGACGTGGCCAAGTGGGGCGGCGACATCTCCGCCCACGTCCCCGACGTGGTCCGCCAGGCCCTCCAGACCCGCCTCACCCCCAACC
>NZ_QGSW01000447.1:0-11249 GCF_003176715.1 Micromonospora sp. S4605 | reverse complement strand
CCCGACGACATCGGCCGCTGGCAACCCGAAACCAGCGAACCCGCCACTGACCAGCCCGGAACACAACCCTTCTAACCAGTACAACTCGAAAGATCAGCCGTTACACCACTTCCGGGGGCTTGACCGCCCTCGTCCCTGGCACGGCGGACGGCAAGGAGTCCGAACATGTTGGCCCGGTGCACGATCTGCCCGTCGCGAACGGCGGCGAGCATCGCCGCGCACCGCTGCACCGGCACCAACCCGACCGACTGGGCGACGGCCAGCAGCTCGCCAGGTAGGTCGATCAAGTCGTCCCGCTGGCGGCGTACCGGTCGGCAAGTGATCACCACGGTCCCGCCGGGACGTAGGAGTTGGTAGCTGGCGGCCAGGATGACGGCGAACCCGTCGAGCAAGCGGGACCATCCCGCATAGGCGAGGTTGCCGCTCTCTCGATCCCCATAGTGATGGTTCCGCTTGCGTACCCCGGTACTCGTCGTGCGCACGAGGCCGTGAGTCCCGCGTCCGTACGGCGGGGAGGTGAGCACGAGGCTCACCCGACCGACCGCAGACGCGGGCACCATGTCGAGCAGGCCCCTAGCATCGCCGGTGCGCACCTGCGCCGTGCCGGCGGCACCCTGCGACGCCGCGAGGGCAACGTTGGCGGCAGCCAGCTGCGTGAACCGGGGCTCGACGTCGATCCCGATCGCCTGCCGGCCAAGGTGCATCGCCTCGACCAGCGTGGTGCCGGACCCGCACATCGGGTCGAACACCAGATCCCCCGGCGCGGTGTACGAGCTGATCGCGTGCACGGCCAGGTGGGGCAGCATCTTCCCGGGATGACTGGAGGTCTCCGGGACGTAGCGGCCCCGCCGCTGGTCCCGGGCGGGCTGCTGGCAGGTCAGCCACACCGAGGTGACCGGCAGCGAGTCAGCCATCGGCTCCCCTGGTCTCCGTCACGCTGCGGGTCAGGATCAGCACGTCGGTGTGGATATCCAGCTGCGCCCGCCGGCCACGCCGAGGTAGGCGGTCGGCCGCCACGATGTGCTGCAGGTACGCCAGCCGGGCCCGTTTCGCGGCGATGACGACGTCGACCGGTGCGATGACGTCGCCGTGTGGCAGCAGCACTGCCACGCAGCCGCCCGCCGCGAGACTGCCGCGGCATCGGACGAAGAAGTCGACGGGTGAAGCAGCCTGGTCGACCGGCCATCCGGCGACGATCAGCGTCGCCGCCTCCCGACCCCAGCCGACCTGCCGGGGCACGTGCAGGTGGCTGCGGCGGTGCGCGGCGATGACCGCGCGGGCCAGCTGCGGCCCCACGGCCAGGTCGATAATCAGATCGGACGGGTGGGTGAGGTTGTGGACCAGCCGCACGCCCATCGCGTTGGACATAGTCTCGCCCTGCTGCGGCGCGGGGACCGGCCAGACGGTGATCGGCACGGGCGGGTCGCCGGGCACCACGTCTCCCACGGGGATCGGCGCGCGGCGCGGGTTTCTCTCGGTCATGGGCACGGTGGCCCCCGGACCGGCAGGGCGTACTGACGATCCCTAGTGCGCCGCTGACAGGCCGATCGAACCCGCCCCCGACCGGACAGAACCCGTCACCCTGACCGCCTGACAGCCCGGCCAGCGGGCGCGTCGGCCGTCCGGACGGCGGCGAACCTGACAGAGGCGGACACGGCCTGTCCTCGTCTGGCAACGGCCTCCGGTGTCAGGTGGGGCTGTCCCAATCGAGGGCCTCGAGGCCGTCGCATCAGGCGACGCGCCCCACGCCGAGGGGGACCTCACCATGACAACCCATGCCAGGGCGGCCGAGACGGCGCTGACCACCGCCGAGACGGCGTTCGCGCTGCTGACCGCCGAACCCGCCCCGCTGGTGTTCGACGCCCGCCCGATACCGGGCCTGCCGGATGCGACGATGCCGCTGGACAAGCTGCGCACGCTGCTGCTGTTTCAGCGATACGACAGCAACACCACGGACGAGCTGTGGCGGCAACTGGCCCACCACGCCCGCGAGTGGGGACCGGCCTGGGTCGTCGGCGCGATCGGCGTCGCGCTGCCCGCCCTGACACACCTCGCGGCGAAGATCACCCGCGGCCGGGCCCGGCACGCCGACGACGTCGACTCCGAAGTCCTCGCCGGGTTCCTCCACGCGCTGCGCACCGCGGACCTGACTCCGCCCCGGCTGTGGCTGCGGCTGTGCTGGGCCGCCTGGCGCTCAGGCATGGCGGTCGTCAAGGCCGATGACGGCGAGGAACTCCCCCTGGAGCTGCCCAGCGGGTCACAGTCGCCGCGGATGCCCTACGGACATCCGGACCTGCTGCTCGGCCGGGCAGCCGCCGCCGGCCTGATCACCGCCGACGCCGCCGAGCTGATCAGCGCGACCCGCTTCGGCGACGCGCTGATCGAACACCTGGCCGCCGAGCAGGGCGTCACCGCATCGGCCCTTCGGATGCGTCGCCGCCGCGCCGAGCGTGTCGTGGCTGCCGCCGTGGTGCGCGGCGACCTGTCCGGCCCGATCCCCGGTCACCGCGCGACCGCCATCGCAGGCTGACAGTCTGTCGGCATACCCATGGCAGCACGCGGGCCGCGAAGGATCGGGATGCTGGTAGCCCATGGCTGTGACGGCGGCGACGTTGTCCGCCAACCTCAGGAACTCTTCGTCATTTGCGCAGCCTTGCGGCGGACTACGGTGGCCGGGCTCGCCGGGTCGTGCAGGGCTTCCCCGACGGGCATCGTCACAGGTCAGGCGCTGCGGCGGCCGGTCGCGTAGTAGTCGTATAGGGCGTTGAGCTGCCGGATCCAGAATTCCTGCTTCGCGGAGGCTGATGGGCGAGGCGGCAGCATGCCGAGCTCGACCGCCAACGCATAGAACCCCGGACCGGCGTCATTGGCGTTCAGGTACTGCACTAACGCGGAGATCATGAGCTGGGTTGTCGGACGGTTACGATCCACGATCAACCCCAGGAGGTGCCCCATGGCGGCACGCTCGCTGTCCTGCTCGAAGTCGAATCCGCGCAAGCCGGTCCGGCGGCAGAGCGTGGCATTGAGCTCGGTGTACGTCGTCGTCTTCTCCAGCCGTGCCCGCTCGATGAGAAATGCCAGGCCGGCTTCGATCAGCTGGTCCCACTCGTCGTCGTCGCGCCCATATCCCGTCACCGCGGCCACCTCGACCGGAGCGCCGAGCACCGCGCGGCGGCGGGCTGCCTGCCCGCACCCCGCACCGTGTCGCCGTCAGCTTGATCACGCTTCACGCTCCATGCCTACCGTCGACTGGCGTCGTCGCGCCACCATCCGACTGGCCACAATGGCGACTCGGAACGGGCACGCCGTGTCTACGCCCACGCCAGTTTTCGGGGGCGCCTGGCATTCGGCCCGGCTTGGTGCCGTCTCGGCGAACGCCCAGCCGGCCCCCGTGCGGTCTACCCCGTGCCTCTTCAAGCGGCAACGCGAGTCGCTGACCGGTCTCGTCAGGACGTGACAGACGCGCGGCGGGTTCGATCGGCCTGACAGCCGAGATCTGAGCGGTGCATGTCATCCACGGCATGCCCGCCCGGTGGGGACCACCCGGCGCGACCCATTGGTCCGGCATGGCTGGCGCGGCGTCCTGACACCGCGATCCCTTCGCCCCACGCAAGGGAGGAGCGCCCCCGACCCGGACCACACCGGTCCCTTCGCCCTGGTCCCCACCGCGGCGGCCCCAGATCCTTGTGGAGCGCCGCCATGCAGACGACTCTCTCCGTGCTGTCCGACCTCGCCGCCACGCCGCAGCCGATGGCGGCCAACAGCATCAACCAGGTCATCTCCAACATCACCGGCTGGATCATGGGCATCATCGCGCTCGTCGCGACGATGTTCCTGGTCATCGGCGGCCTGCGCTACATGGCAGCCGGGGGTGACCCGGCCCAGGTGGAGCAGGCGAAGGGCAACTTCAAGTCCGCGCTGATCGGCTATGCCCTCGCGGTGCTGTCCCCGGTCATCCTGCAGGTGTTGCAGGGCATCCTCGGCGGCTGAGGCGCCCGGGTCATGGTTATCTGGCTGATGAACGGCCTGGTCAGCTGGCTCGCCGAGAGGGTCGTCGACCTTCTCGGCGGGCTGCTGGCCTTCCTGACATCCTCCATCTTTCTGTCACCGGACGTCACGGTCCTGCCGCAGGTCCATTCGATCGCCAGCAAGAGCGCGCTGGTCGTCAACGCCTGCTTCATCCTCGCGATCATCACCGCAGGCATCGCCACGATGCTCGGCGACTCGGTGGAGACCCGCTACACCGTCAAACACCTCATCCCCCGGCTTGTCGTCGGGTTCGTCCTGTCGGCGTTCGCGGTCCCGCTGACGGCCGCCGTCATCGACATCGCCAACGCGCTGACAGTGGCGCTCGCCGGCGAATCCGCGCCGACCACCGAGGCCGTCACCTTCGCGCGGGTTCGCATCCGATCGGCGATGGCCGACGAGAGCGCTGCTCTGCTGATGGTGGTCATCGGGCTGCTCATCGTCGTGTTGATGTTCATGCTCGTCGGCAGCTGGCTCGTGCGGATCGGGGTGCTGGTCGTCCTGGCCGGGATCGCGCCGGTGGCCCTGGCCTGCTACGCGACCCCGTGGACGCAGGGTGCCGCCGAGGTGTGGTGGCGCACGCTGCTGGGCTGTCTGGTCACACCCACGCTGCAGGCGGTCACCTTCTCGGCGGGCATCAACCTGGTGATCGACCCGGAGTCGAACCTGCCGATCCTGCTCGGTCTGCCCGGCTCGGACACGCTCAACTTGCTGCTGGTGATCGTTGTCCTCTGGGTCACGGTCAAGATCCCCGCGATGATGCGCCGGTACGCAACCTCTAAGGGGTCGCCGACCATCGGTGGGGTTCTGCTGCGCGCGGTGTTCATCCAGGGCGTCACCCGCCGCCTGCCGCTTGGCGGATTCGGGCGTACCGCGATGCGAGGTGGGCGATGACCCACGACGACACCACCCCGCGCGCCGTGGTGCCGGCCAACGTCAACGAGCCGGACCGCATCGCTTTCGGGCTGACGTTCCGGCAGCTCGGCATCCTCGGCGGTGTCGGTCTGGCCGGCACCGGCATCTACCGCACCGTCGGGCACCTGCTCCCACCGATCGCGTGGATCGTCGCCGGGGTCATCGTGTTCGCCGTCGCGATCGTGGTGGCGCTCGGCCGCCGTGACGGCCTGCCGCTGGATGTGTGGCTGCGGCACGGATTCGCCCTGTCCCGCAGCCCTCGCCAGCTCGCGCCGGGCAAGCCCCGAGCCAGCACGGTCGCCGCGGTGGCCGGCACGCCGAGCGTCCCGGCGCCGCTGCGCTCCCCCGTCACGGCGATCAGCCCTACCGGCGTCCTCACCTCCGAGGGCAAGAACCGCGTCCTGATCGCCTGCGGCACCACGAACATCCACCTGCGCACCGGCAGCGAGCAGGACGCGCTGCTGGACGGGTTCGGTCGGTTCCTCAACAGCCTGACCGGCCCGGCGCAGATCGTCGTTGCCACCCAGCGGCACGACCTGACCGCGTACGCGCAAGCGACCGCCGACCACGCACCACGCCTGCCGCACCCGGCGTTGCAGACCGCCGCCGACGACTACGCGCAGTTCCTGCTCGACCTCGACAGTCAGCGCGATCCGCTGCGCCGGCAGGTCCTCGCGGTCGTCACCGGCGAGCACGCGGCCGACACCGCCGTACGGGCCTTGTCCGGCCTCGGTGTCGAAGCCACCGCGCTGGACGGACCGGCCGTCACCGCCGCCCTCGCGGCGGCGGTCGACCCCTTCTCCCCACCGGTGCCCGGCCCCCGAGCGGTACCCGGCGCCCCGATCACGTTGCGGAGCACATCGTGAACCTGTTGACGCCGAAGAAGAAGAGGATCGCGGCGGGGGAGGGCATGCCCTCCCCCGCCGCCCTGTCGGTCACCCCCTGGCACGTGCAGGTTGGCAACGGCTACGCCGCCACCTACGCCGTGTGCGGATACCCGGCCGAGGTCGGCCCCGCGTGGCTCACCCCGCTGCTGTCCTACCCCGCACGGGTCGACGTCGCGGTCCACCTGAACCCCGTCGCACCACAGGTGGCCGCGCCGATGCTCAAGCGCCAACGCTCCCGCCTGGAATCGTCGCGCCGGTTGGACGCCGACCAGGGCCGCCTGGGTGACCCGATGGTCGAGGCGGCAGCAGCCGACGCCACGAACCTCGCCGAACGCGTCGCCCGCGGCGCGGCGAAACTGTTTGAGGTCGGCATCTACGTCACCATCCACGCCCGGACCCTCGACGAACTCGCCACCGTCACCGCGGGCGTGCGCTCCGCCGCCGCCAGCGTGCTGCTGGACCTGCAGCCGGCGACGTTCCGCCACCAGCAGGGCTGGATCTGCACCCTGCCGGTCGGCGTGGACCCGCTGGGGATGCGCCGCATCCTCGACACCACCGCCCTCGCGGCAGCGTTCCCCCTCGCCTCGGCCGACCTCGCCGCCCCCGCGCCCGGCACCGTCTGCCCACCCGACGGGGTGCTCTACGGGCTCAACACCACCAGCAACGGCGTGCTGCTGTGGAACCGGTGGGCGCAGGACAACCACAACAGCGTGGTCTTGGCGCGCAGCGGCGCCGGGAAGTCGTACTTCGTCAAACTGGAAGTGCTGCGCAACCTGTACCAGGGCACGACCGTCAGCGTGATCGACCCGGAGGACGAGTACACCGCCCTGGCCGAGCACGTCGGCGGCACCGTCGTGCAACTCGGCCAGCCAGACGTCCGGATCAACCCGCTCGATCTGCCCGCGGACAACCGGCCCGACACGCTGACCCGCCGCGGCCTGTACCTGCACACCCTCATTTCGGTCATGCTCGGCGCACCGCCACCACCGACGGAGCGGGCGGCGCTGGATCGGGCGATCACCGCCACCTACGCCCAGGCGGGGATCAACGCCGACCCGGCGACGTGGACCAAACCCGCGCCGTTGCTGCGGGACCTGGCCGAGGTGCTCGCCGCTGACGGCGACCTGGCCGCCGGGCAGCTCGCCGCCCGGCTCGCCCCCTGGACGGTCGGGAACTTCGCCAGCCTGTTCGACGGCCCGACCACCACTGCCCCGCGCGGTCACCTGGTGGTCTGGTCGCTGCGGCACCTGCCCGACGAGCTGCGCACCGTCGGCACGCTGCTGGCGTTGGACTCGATCTGGTCGGGCATCGACGCTCCCACCGGCGGCGCCCGCCGGCGGCGGCAGCTCGTCGTGGTCGACGAGGCCTGGCTGCTGATGCGCGACGGCGAGGGCAGCCGGTTCCTGTTTCGGATGGCCAAGGCCGCCCGCAAGCGGTTCGCTGGGCTGTGCGTCATCACTCAGGACGCCGCCGACGTGCTCTCGACCGACCTCGGTCTCGCCGTGGTGTCCAACGCCGCTACGCAGGTGTTGATGCGCCAGTCCACGCAGTCGATTGACGCGGTGAGCGAGGCGTTCAGCCTGACCGCAGGCGAGTCCAGGCTGCTCCTGTCGGCGCCCAGGGGCGAGGGCCTGCTCGTCGCCGGTCGATCGCGAATCCCCTTCCGCAGCGTGGGGTCGGCCGCCGAGCATCGGATCGCCGTGACGGGTATCGGGGAGGCCGAATGACGGCCACCCCGACGACCTGGCCAGCCGAGGTCGGGCAGTGGATCATCGCGCGGCCGTGGCTGGCCGGCGTCGCCGCCGCCGCGATCGTCGGCGTGGTGTTCGCCCGCGACCAGGTGCTCGCCTGGCGGCATCGGCGGTTCGCGGCCGGGGCGCGGTGGCTGACCATCGCCGCCCCGCCGGAGGTCACCGCCGGGGCCGCCGCGGCGTTTTGGACCACCGTCATGGGTGTGCTGACGCCATCTCTGTGGCGGCGCAGGGTGTTCGGCTACCCGCACATCGGATGGGAGTACACATGGACAGGCCGCTCCCTAGCGATCCGGGTGTGGGTGCCCGGGACGGTGCCGCCTGGCGCGGTCGAGGCCGCCATCCGGGCGGCCTGGCCCGCCGCGACGATGACGGCCACCGACGCCGCCGCGCCGATCCCGCCCGCGGTGGGTGAGCAGATGGGTGGGGCGCACTGGCCGCAGCACACCGACGTGCTGCCGCTGCGCAGCGAGCACGACAGCGACCCGCTGCGGGCGCTGCTCGCCGCCGGGGCCGAGGTCCGCCACCGGGAACACGCGTGCGTGCAGATCCTCGCCCGCCCAGCACCCGCCTGCCGCGTCCGAGCAGCGAGGCGGGCGGCGGCGGCCACGAGTCGCCATCCGCATGGGCGGCCCGATGCGGTGACCCGCGCCGTGTCGGGCGCGGCGCGGCTGGCCATCGAGCCCGTGGTGTGGTTCCTCGGCGTGTTCGCTGCCGGCCCGTCCCAGCCCCGCGCCCGGGCCGCAGCAGAGCGGGTGGTCGAGCGGGACCCCGTAGCCGGCGCCGACGCGCGCACGATGGTGGACAAGGCGGTGCGGGTGCCGCACTTCCAGATCGCGGTCCGGTTCGCCGTGGCCGCCGACGAAGAGAGAACGCCGGACCCGCTACGGGCCGCACAGGTCCGTTCGCGTCTCGCCGCGCTTCGGCACAGCATCGCCTCGGCGGCCGCCACGTACACCGGCCCGAACCGGCTACGGCTGATGACGATGCCTCAGCCGGTCGCGACGATCGCCGGTCGCAGGTTGCGGCGCGGCTTCCTGGCCACCGTGCCGGAACTCGCCGCCCTCGCGGCGCTACCGCAGGACCTCGCGGTGCCGGGCCTGGACCGGGCGCGGGCCAAGGCCGTGCCGGCGCCGGTGCAGGTGCCCTCCGGCGGACGGGGCGTGAAGGTACTCGGCCGCTCGCAGCTCGGCCACCACAGCATCGGCCTCACCGTGACCGACGCTCGACAGCACGTGCACGTGGTCGGCAAAACCGGCGTCGGCAAGTCCACCCTGCTGCTGAACATGATCCTCGGCGACATCAAAGCCGGACGCGGCACGGTGGTCATCGACCCACGCGGCGACCTGATCACCGACATCCTCGACCGCCTGCCCGCCTCGTACGCGACGAAAATCACGATCATCGACCCCGACCAGGAGAACCCGGGCTGCTTCAACCCTCTCGACGACCACGGCGATCCCCACCTGGCCGTGGACAACCTGGTGGGGATCTTCGCGAAGATCTTCGCCGGCCAGTGGGGGCCACGGATGGACGACACCATGCGCGTGGCCTGCCTGACGTTGATGCGGCACGCGAAACCGACCCTGAGTCTGGTGCCGTCGCTGTTGCAGGACCGGGAGTTCCGGGGCAGGTTCACCCACGGCCTGGACGACCCGGACGGCCTCGGAGGGTTCTGGCTCTGGTACGACGGCATCAACGATCAATTCCGAGGCCAGGTGATTGCTCCCGTCCTCGCCCGGCTACGGGCCTTTCTGCTGCGGGACTTCGTCAAAAGCGTGATCGGCAACGCTTACTCGTCATTCGACATGGGCGCGGTGCTCGACGGCGGGGTCCTGCTGTGTCGGCTGCCCAAGGGCATCCTGGGCGAGGAGACCAGCCGCATCCTCGGCTCGCTGATCGTCGCCCGGGTGTGGCAGGCGGCCATCGCCCGCGCCACCATCCCCGAAGACCAGCGAAAGGACGCCTGCCTCTACATCGATGAGTGCCAGAACTTCCTCACGCTGCCGGGCAGCGTCGGAGACATGCTGGCCGAGGCGCGCGGCTTCCACCTCGGCCTCGTCTTGGCGCACCAGGACTTGGCGCAACTACCCAAGGACGTCGCGGCGGCGGTGTCGGCCAACGCGCGGTCGAAGCTGTTCTTCACCGTTGACCCGGCCGACGCGCGCGAGCTGTCCCGGCACACCCGACCCGAGCTGGACGAGCACGACCTCGCCCACCTGGACGTCTACACCGCCGCGGCCCGCCTGCTCGTCGGCAACCGGGAACTGCCCGCGTTCACCTTCACCACCAACCCGCCCGCTCCGGTCGTGGGTGAGGCGACCGCGATCCGGCAGGGCTGCGCCGCCGCCCACAGCCGCACCACCGGTGAGCCACCGATGCAGCAGCTCGCTCGCACGGCGATGAAGCGGCGCATGAACGCCCGGGATCGCTGATAAGCGGGGCGGCTCGTTCGAGGGCTCGGCGGGGTGCGGCATCGGGGGCTCGTTTGGGGGTGTCGACGAAACGAGCCCCCACACGAGGCCACCGTCCCCGCCCTGTCAGAGCCTGACCTGCTCAAACCCGCCCGGCCACAGGGCCGAGGCCAAGACCTCCTCATCCAGACTCCCTACGGGACTCTCTCTCCACGGGGTGACCACCTATGCCGCCATCACGCTCTGCGGGCCTGCTGAGCATCTATCCCCACATCACCGGTCGGGACCGCCTGCTGCTCCAACTCCTCGACGACCATCGGGTCCTCACCACTGACCAAATCCACCGCATGCTGTTTCACGCCCGCCGCACCTGCCAGCTCCGGCTCGGCGAGCTGGCAGCCCTGGGACTGCTGGACCGGTTCCGGTTCGCCCGCGCCGGAGGTGGCAGCCACCCGTGGCACTGGACCCTCGGCCACCAGGGACACCGGTTCCAGGCCGCCGCCCACCACCGTCCGGAGCCCACTGTGCGGGTAAGCCGCCAAACCGTGCACCGGTTGTCAGCCAACCCGCACCTGACGCACCTGCTCACCGCCAACGAGTTCTTCGTCCGGCTCACCGCACACGCCCGCCAGCACCCTGAGGAGCGGCTGGACCGATGGTGGTCCGAGACGATCACCACCAAGCAGTACCGAACCATCACCGCCGACGGGCACGGCCTCTGGAGCGTCGCCGACATCACCGTGGGCTTCTTCCTGGAAGCCGACACCGGCAGCGAACCCCTCGGTCGGGTGGTGGCCAAGCTCGACCGGTACGCGCAGCTGATCCGCCGCGGCGGACCCCGCTACCCGGTGCTGTTCTGGCTCGGCAGCGAACACCGCGAGGCACACCTGCACCAGCTCCTGCGCAGCCGGCACGGCGCGGTTCCCGTCGCAACCGCCACCCATCCCACCGACCCCGCCGAGGCCGTCTGGCTACCGGTCGGCGCCACCGGCCGGGTCCGGCTCGCCGAGCTGCCCAGCGACCACGGCCAACCCGTGGCGGACAACCCGAACTACGACGACGACGGCATCTTCGTCCTCTGACACACCCTGACAGCCACCCGAGCCATCCCATCGGCTCAGTTCACAGCCTTGATCCGGATTCCTGACACGGCTGGTGCTGTCAGGTGACGACGCTACGGTGCAGCTTCTTCCCTTTTGCTGGCCCCGCCGCCGACTGTTCCTCCCGGATCTGCCCGCCCCGGCGGGATCACCGAC
>NZ_QGSW01000309.1:0-11309 GCF_003176715.1 Micromonospora sp. S4605 | reverse complement strand
GGCGGCGGCGGTCCACATGGTGGGGTAGCCGGTCTGGGCGGCGAGCGTGCCGAGGGCGAGCGGGCCGAGGCAGCCGCCGGCGTACACCCCGGTCTGGGTGATCGAGGTGGCCGCGGCCGGCGCCTGCGGGTGCAGCCGGACCACCGCGAAGTTCATCAGCCCCGGCCAGGCCCAGCCCAGCCCGAAGCCGAGCACCACGCCGACCACCAGCGGCCCGGTGCCGGCCACCGCGAGCAGACCGAGGCCACCGGCGCCGACCACCAGCATGCCGGCGATGACTGCCACGTGACCGCCGGAGCGACGGTCGGCGAGCCAGCCGGCGCCGACCCGGGCGGCGACGCAGACCGCGCTGCCGAGGGTCAGGGTCAGGCCGGCCGGTCCGGGCGCCAGCCCACGGTCGGCCGAGGAGTCGACCAGGAAGGTGCCGAGCGCGTTCGCGGCCGCCGCGGCGAGCGTCGCGGCCACCCCGACGAGCACCAGGGCGCCGGTGGCTCGGCTGGCGCGGGCGCCGGCGTCCCGCCGCGCGGGACGGGGCTCCCGCGCGGGTACCGCCGCCCAGGCGGCCAGCGCGGCCGCGGCGGCCGCCACGAACGCCCAACGCCACCCGGCGGTCAGCGCCACGGTCGGCACCGCCACGCCGGCCAGCAGCGTGGAGACCGGGATGGCCGCCTGCTTCACCCCGAACGACAGGCCCTGGCGCCGCGGTGGCACGTGCCGGGCCAGCGCGGCGTTGCTGCCCATCTGGCCGAGGGCGTTCGCGGTGCCGCTGAGCGCGAGCAGCCCGAGCAGCACCGGAAAGGAGCGGGCCAGCGCCGCCATGGCGAGCAGGCTGCCGGCCGAGATCAGGATGGCGGCCCGGGCGACCAGGGCCGGCCCGTACCGCTCGGCGAGGGCTCCGGAGGGCACCGAGGCCAGCGCGCCCACCCCGAAGTAGACCGACACCGCCAGGCCCAGCCCGGCCGGGGAGAAACCGAGATCCTCGCCCAACTGCACGGCGAGCCCGCCGACCAGGAAGACCGGCAGGACGGAGGCGATGGTGACGGCGACGGCGCCGGCGGCGGCCCGGACGGGCCGGGCCGGCGCGGGAGCCGGGTGCAGCGCGGTGTCGGCCATGATGCGGCAAACCTACGCGAGTCCAGCTCACGGCACGCATCGTGTCGGCTGAAGCACAACTCGTCTATGACGATCTGGCATCCTCCACCCGAACAGGCATTTCGCGCCCGGCCGGTATTTCATATGGTGTAAGTCCCCGGCGGCGGAGGTGGTTGTGCGCGACCCCCTGGCGGAGCCTTCGGATCTGATCCGGAGCGTGTCCCGCGCGCTACGAGTGCTCGAGTCGGTCGGCCGTGCCCCCAAAGGGCTGACCGTGAAGCAGATCGCCCGACGGTGCGAGCTGACCGTGGCGACGACCTATCACCTGGTCCGCACGCTGGCCTACGAGGGCTACGTGATCCGTCGCGAGGACGGCACGTACATCGTGGGCCTGGAGGTCGCGGACCGCTACCGCGAGCTGGTGACCGCGTTCCGCGGGCCGCCGGCGGTCGGCGAGAGCCTGCGCCGGGTCGCCGCGGACACCGGCTACAGCCACTACCTGGGCCGGTTCGTCGGTGGCCAGGTGGCGATCACCGCGGTGGCCGAGGGGCCGCGTACGCCGTACCTGGAGGACCTGGTCCCCGGCTTCGACGAGGGCGCCCACGCCACCGCGCTGGGCAAGGCGCTGCTCGCCACGCTCACCGCCGAGCAGCGCTTCCGCTACCTGCGCGAGTACGGTATGCGGCCGTTCACCAGCGCCACGCTGACCAACGTGGAGGCGTTCGAGGCCGACCTGGCCGCCGGTGACCGGCGCGGCATGCAGCTGGAGCTGGGGCAGTTCCGGCAGGGCGTGGCCTGCGCGGCGGTGCTGGTTGCTCCGGACAAGGACATGGAGCGCCGGGTGGTGCTGGCCTGCGCGCTGCCGGCCAGCGAGATGATGACCTCCGCCCGGGTGGTACGCGCCAAGCTGCTCACCGCCGCCCGGGCGATCGCCGACGGCATCGCCGCCGAGAGCTGAGCCGGGGGCGGTGGCCGGAAACGGGCCGGGTCAGCGGGGTGCCGGTCAGTCCGCCGGGCACCGCGAAGAACGCGACGACGGCACGGGGCCCTCTCCCCGGTTGGGAGAGGGCCCCGCCGGCGGTCCGGCGCCGGGACCGCCCGAGTGACGTCAGCTGCCGACCGGGCCGCCGTCGAGCCGCCAGGTGACCACCACGCCCGGCTTGGCGAAGTCCCCGTCCGGCCAGGTCGAGGCCGGCTTCTCCACCGACGCCCCGGTGATCTCGCCCGGGTGCTGTACGGCCACGAAGACCGACCGGTTGTCGCCGGTGATGAACGGGCCGCACGCCTCGGCGCCGAGCGGCACGGTCAGGAACTGCTTGAGGTGACCCCGTTCCGGGCCCTCGACGGCGGTGGCGAAGAGGCCGTCGTTGCTGCCCAGCGCGTTGCCGTCGGTGGAGATCCAGAGGTTGCCGGTGGCGTCGAAGGCGACGTTGTCCGGGCAGGAGATCGGCGAGACCCTTGTCTTGTCGTACCCGGCGAAGTAGGTCGACGGGTCGGCCGGGTCGCCGGCCACGATCGGCACCGACCAGGCGAACGTCTCGGCCGAGTTGTCGCCCCGGTCCTCGACCAGCTCCAGCACGTGGCCGTGCTTGTTGGCGGTACGCGGGTTGGCCTCGTCCGCCTTCGGGTTGCTGCCGACGCCCCGATTGGTGTTGTTGGTCAGCGCCACGTACACCTTGCCGGTGAGCTGGCTCGGCTCGACGTCCTCCGGCCGGTCCATCTTGGTCGCGCCGACCTTGTCGCCGGCCAGCCGGGTGAAGGTGAGCACGTCGGCGGCGGTCATCCCGTCGACGTACGAGCGGTTGCCGCTGACCAGCTTGATCCACCGGCCGCGGCCGTTGAACGCCCCGTCCGAGGGGAGCTTGCCGGAGCCGTCGATCTCGCCGGCGCTGGTCTCGTCGAGCTTGGCCACGTAGAGGGTGCCGGACTCCAGCAGGGTCAGGTTGTGCTTGCGGGCGACCCAGGAGTTGCCCGGCATGAACTTCTTGTCGGAGACGAACTTGTACAGGTAGTCGAACCGCTCGTCGTCACCCATGTAGGCGACCGCGTGCCCGCTCTTCGCGATGATCACGTTCGCACCCTCGTGCTTGAACCGGCCGAGCGCGGTGTGCTTGCGCGGGCGGCTCTCCGGGTCGAACGGGTCGATCTCCACGATCCAGCCGAACCGGTGCGCCTCGTTCGGGTGCTTGGCCAGGTCGAACCGCTCGTCGGCGCGCTCCCACTTGCGGCTGCCGCTCGGGTAGCGGGCGCCGGTGGTGATGCCGTACCGGTCCAGCTTCGGCTTCAGCTCCGCCGGGGCGCCGTCGCCGCCGACGAAGTACTGGTTGAAGTTCTCCTCACCGGAGAGCACCGTGCCCCACGGGGTGACCCCGCCGGCGCAGTTGTTCAGCGTGCCGATCACCGTCCGGCCCTTCGGGTCGGCGGCGGTACGCAGCCAGGCGGAGCCGGCGGCCGGCCCGGTCAGCTCGAACTTCGTGCCGAGCGCGGTGACCCGCCGGTTGTACGGCAGGCGCCCCTTGCCGACCGGCCGCCACTGCCCGGTGCCACCCACCCGCTCCAGTTCCACCACGGACATGCCGTGCGCGGCCATCGCGACCCGCAGCTGCTCCACGGTCAGCGCGTCCTGGCTGGTGAAGCCGGGGAACATCAGGTCCTCGTTGGTGTACTCGTGGTTGACCACGAGCAGCGCGCGCCGGCCCTGCTTGTCCAGCGGCAGCACGCCGACGAAGTCGTTGTTGTAGCCGAACTGCTTCGCCTGCGCGGCGGCGGTCTGCCGGTGCAGGTCGAACTCGGGCGCGCCCGGCAGCACCGGGTCGCCCCAGCGGATCACCACCGAGTGGTCGTACCCGTTCGGCACCACCAGGGTGTCGAGCTTGTTCGGCGGGATCGGCGCGAAGGTCAGCGCGCCGTTGCCCACGCCCTGCCCGGGGCGGCCGAACCCGGCGGCCTCGGGGACCACCGGGGTGGCGGGGGCGGCCGCCGCGGGCGCGGCGCCGGCCAGCGCGCCGGCCGCGGCGCCACCGAAGCCGAGGACCAGGGCGCCGACCGCCCCGGCCCGGACCACGCCACGGCGGGTCACCTCGGCGCCGACCACATCGCCGAAGTACGTGTTGTCGGAGGTGTTCGGCACCGGGTGGTCGCAGGCGTTGCCGCACCGGTACAGACAGGTCATGGCGTCACGGCCGCCGTGGCGGGTGGCGCCGAGCAGCGGGAGCAGCCGGGGACGGTCGCTCATGGGGAGGAGCCTCCTGAAAGGGGTCGATGCACGCCGGAAGGTCTGGTGCGTACCCGGCGGACGCTAGGAGGGCGCGGTGAGCGGTCGTCGGCCGCGGTGTGAACCAGGCATGAACACCTCGCCGGGAAGCCCGTGATGACCTGCGGCTGAACCGATCGGCGTGACCGCACGTAATACCGAGCGAACGCACCGCCGGACGCGCGCCGGAAGCGAGGAGACAGCCATCAGCGACCACGACGCCCAACTGCTCCGCGCGCTGCACGACGAGCACGCGGAGGCGCTGTACGCGCACGCTCTGCGGCTGGTCAACGGCGACCGGCAGCGGGCCGAGGACCTGGTGCAGGAGACCCTGTTGCGGGCCTGGCGGCATCCGGAGTCCCTCGACCCCCGGCGCGGTTCGGTCCGCGCCTGGCTCTTCACCACCGCCCGCAACCTCGCCATCGACGCCTGGCGCCGCCGGGCCACCCGGGTCGGCGAGGTCTACACCGACGAGCTGCCCGAGCCACCGGAGACCGTCGACGAAGCGGAGCGTGCGGTGGAGGCCTGGACCGTGGCCGAGGCGTTGAACCGGCTCAGCCCGACCCACCGCGAGGTGCTGGTGGAGTGCTTCTACCAGGGACGCTCGGTGGCCGAGGCAGCCTCCCGGCTGGGCGTGCCGCCCGGCACGGTGAAGTCCCGGACGCACTACGCCCTGCGCTCACTACGGTTGGTCCTGGCCGAGATGGGGGTGACGGGATGACCCGGTGCGAGTTCGCGCACGACGACGGCGCGTACGTGCTGGGTGCGCTGGCTCCCGCCGAGCGGGCGGCCTACGAGCGGCACCTCGCCGGCTGCGCCGCCTGCCAGCAGGCGGTCGCCGAGATCGCCGTCCTGCCCGGCCTGCTGGGCCGGCTCGACCCGGCCGGCCTGGAACAGTTCCTGCCGCCACCGGCGGAGAGCAGCCGGATGCCCGAGCTGCTCGCGGCCGCCCGGGAGCGCCGGCGCCGCGAGCGGTGGGCCAGCCGCCGGCGGTACGCGCTGACCGCGCTCGCCGCGGCCGCGCTCGCCCTGGTGGTCGGTGTCGGTACGGCCACCCTGCTGCCCCGTACCGGGTCGGGGCCGGCGGGCGACCCGCAGATGGTCGCCATGCAGCCGGTCGCCGGCGCGGTGCCGGTGCACGCGGAGGTCGCGCTGACCGGCACCGAGTGGGGTACCGAGGTGACCATGCGCTGCGGGTACGAGGCGCGGCCCGGCTACGGCAAGGCGTACACCTTCCGGCTGGTGGCGCACGGTCCGGACGGCGCCACCGAGCAGATCGGCTCCTGGCTCGCCGCGCCCGGCGACGACCTGCGGATCAGCGGCGCGACCCGGTTCACCGGCGCGGAGCTGGTGCGGCTGGAGCTGCTCCGCGCCGACGGCACCCCGGTGCTCGCCTACGACGTCCGCTGAGCTGGCCGCCCGCTAGGCGGGGGCGGGCGCCGTGGCCATGGCCGCGGCCCGGGCGCGGTGGGACGCGCGCAGGGCGTCGACGGTGAAGACGATCAGCGCGGCCCAGACCAGGGCGAAGCCGGCCAGCCGGGCGGGCGGCATCGGCTCGTGGAAGATCAGTACGCCGCAGCCGAGCTGGAGGATCGGCGCCAGGTACTGGATCATGCCCAGGCTGGTCAGCGGGAGCCGGTTGGCCGCCCCGGCGAAGAGCAGCAGCGGGATGGCGGTGGCCGCGCCGGCCAGCATCAGCAGCACGGTGTGCCCGGCGGAGACGTGCCCGAAGGCGGCGTCGCCGGCCGCGATGAGCCACCCCAGGTACGCCAGCGCGGGCAGCGCCAGCACCGCCGACTCGACGAAGAGCCCCTCGGCGGCGGGCAGCCCGAGCCGCTTCTTGACCAGGCCGTACCCGCCGAAGCTCAGGGCCAGGGTCAGCGCCAGGTAGGGCAGCCGGCCGTAGTCCACGGTCAGCACGACCACGGCCAGCCCACCGACGCCCAACGCCACCCACTGCGCGGGGCGCAGCCGTTCCCGCAGCACGGTGACCCCGAGCAGCACCACGACCAGCGGGTTGATGAAGTAGCCGAGCGCGGTCTCCACCACCCGGTCGGAGTTCACGCCGTAGATGTAGGTGCCCCAGTTGACAGCGATCAGCGCGGCGGCGACGCCGATCCCCGCCAGTGCCCGGGGTCGGCGCAGCAGCGCCCGCAGGAACCCGATGTTGCGCAGCGCGGCCAGCAGCAGCGCGACGAAGACCACCGACCAGACGATCCGGTGCGCGAGGATCTCCAGCGGCCCGGCCGGGCGCAGCAGCTTCAGGTAGAGCGGGAAGAACCCCCACAGCAGGTACGCGCCGATGCCGTAGAGGTATCCGAGCCGAAGTGGCGTCACGCCTCCACCGTAAGGGGCGAACCGCCGCTTTGCTCCTTGCCTGTGAACTGGCTCACCGCCTGGTCGCGCCGGTCGAGCTGCATCCACCGGCGCGGATCCGGCAGCGGGGTGAAGCCGACCTTCGCGTACACCCCGTGCGCGTCGTTGGTGGCCAGCAGGATCCGCCGTACGCCGAGGGTGTCCAGGTGGTCGCGGACGGCCCGGGCGAGCCAACTGCCCAGGCCGCGGCCGCGCTCACCCGGGTCGACGTAGACGTCGCAGAGCCAGGCGAAGGTCGCCTGGTCGGTGACCGCCCGGGCCACCGCCACCTGCCGCCCGTCACCGGGACGGTAGACCCCGAACGGCAGCGAGCCGGCGAACGCCCGGGCCACCGTCTCCCAACTCCGCCCGATCGCCCAGTACGCGTCGGTGGAGAGCCAGTGGTGCACCCGGTCCAGGTCGATCCGGTCCGGGTCGGTGCTGAGCAGGTAGCCGTCGTCACGGGTCAGGGTGAACACCCTGCGAGGCTAGACCGCCCACCCGCCCGGCACGCGGGCCAATTCCCGCCCACTGGTCCGTGCCGGGCGGCGAGGCCGCACTTTCTTGGAAAGCGCGGCCGACACCGTGGTGGGGGCGGCGGTCAGTCGCGGTCGAGCAGGGCGCCGAGGATCCAGGTGACGATGCCGACGAAGAGCGCACCGAGCACCGCGGCCGGCCAGAAACCGTCCACGTGGAACGGCAGCCCGGCCTGGTCGGCGATCCAGCTGGTGAGCAGGAAGAGCAGCCCGTTCACCACTAGCGCGATCAGCCCGAGGGTCAGCAGGTAGAAGCCGCAACCGACGGTTTTGATGACCGGCTGGAGCACCGCGTTGACCACGCCGAAGATGATCGCCACCAGCACCAGCGTGGTGACCGTCTCGGTCGCCGAGTCGGAATCCAGCGTGATGCCCGGGATGACCAGGGTGGCCAGCCAGAAGGCCAGCGCCGTGACGGCCAGGCGGATCAGCAGACCCTTCAGAAAACCCATGGCGGGGATCGTGCCACGGACGGCGCACCGGCGGAACCCGAGAGATCGACGAATCGGTCGAGCCAGGTGTCGATCGGGCCGTGAGCGTGACGGCCGGGCGTGACCTGGTTCAGCGGCGGGACGGGCGACCGATCAGTTGCGACTCGATCGGGGTGGGCGACAGCAGTGCCCAGCGCAGCGCCCGCCGGTTCACCACCGCGACCATGTCGTCGCGGATCCGGGTCAGCCACTCGGCGGACGCGCCGAGGCCCAGCGCGCTCCCGGCCAGCGCGGCCTCCACCGGGCTGAGCGGTTGCAGCACCGCCAGGTCGGCCCGGCCCAGCGCGTCGGCGTCCGCCGGGGTCAGCTCGTCCCGGACCAGCAGGGTGGCCCGCCAGGGCGGCCCGGGCTCGGACTCGGCGGGCAGTGGTGCGTCGACCACCAGCAGCTGCGGACGCAACGGGGTGCCGGGCGCGCCGCCGACCGGCCGGCCCGGCGGGAGCAGGGGAATCGCGCCGCCCGGCGTGCCGGCGCCCCGAACGAACGGCTCCCAGCTGAGCGGCCGGGTGGTCTGCACCGCGACCCGGGCGCCGAGCGCCAGCGCGCGCAGCACCACGAGCTGGGCGGCGCGTACCCCACCGACGAGCATCACCCGGGTGCGCTCCGGCCGGAACAGCCGGACGGTCACCGCACCGCCGTGCCGGTTGCTGCCGATCATCAACCCGGCCTCGCCGAACGGCAGCTCCGGCGGCTCCCGGACCGGACCGCCGGGCAACCCGGCGCCGGCCGCGGCGAGCGGCAGGGTGGCTGCCAGCCCGTCGAGCTGCGCGCCGTCGAGCCGCTGGAGTTCGCCGCCGGCGCCGGCCACCAGCCGGTCGAGGGCCTGGGCGGCCACCGCGAGCTCCGCCGGGGTCGCCGTGGCCAGCCGTACGGTCAGCTCGGTGGGCACGCCGGCGGGGTCGGCCCACGGCCCGGCGCAGAGCGACACGGTGGTGGCGGTGGCCGGCAGCGCGAGCAGCCGGGGCACCAGCCGGCGGCCGGCCTCGACCCGCGGATCGGGCCAGCGGCGCAGCCGGAAGCTGGCCTGAAGCAGGCCGCCGGAGCGCAACACCTGCCAGGACTCCTGCGCCGGACGTCCGTCGTGGTGGGCCAGTTCGGCGAGGACGCGCAGTGCTGCGTGCTCACCCAGCGGACGCACGGCGACCGGGCCGAACCGGCGTACCAGGCGGCGCACGGTGCCGGCCAGGGCGCGCCGCAGTTCCTCGTCGGACCAGCCGTCGACCCGCAGCACCCGGACGGCGAGCACGGCGCGCTCCCGGGCGGCCAGCCGCCCGTCGGTGAGCTGCCGGTAGGAGGTCGCGACGGTGCCGCCACCCGCGTCGACGGTCGGTGCGGGTGCCCCGGTGAGCAGCAGTTGCACCCGCGCCGGCGGCCCGTCCGGCGGAGCCGCCGTCAGCAGCGAGGCCGGCCCGGGCAGCTGCCGCGGGCCGTCGCCCAGCAGGTCGCCCGGGTCGCCGAGTTCCAGCACGGCCACCAGCCCGGTCGCGTCCTCGATCAGCGCGCCCGGCCCACCGCCCGGTGCCGACGGGTGCAGCACGGCGGTCGGGTCGACCAGGTCGAGCAGCGCCGCCGGGTCGGCCGAGGCGGGCAGCCCGCGCCGCCGGGTCAGGTAGCCCAGCGCGGTGGCCAGCCACTCGAAGAGCCAGCGACCGCGGATCCGCAGCCAGGCGGCCGGCACCAGTACCGCGGCCACCGCGATCGCGGCCAGGGCCGGGACGGGCCCCTGCCCGACGGCGGCGGCGAGCACCGCCACCGCGACCTGTGCGGCGACGACCTGACCGGCGCGCACGCCGGTGGGTGGCCGGCGTCCGGCGGGGATCCACTGTGCCGGCAGAGCGCCCCGCCGGGTCGCCCCGGCCGTGGTCGCCGGGTCGGCCGGCGGACCGGGGACCGACGCGGCCACGGTGGGGTCCGGCGGTGAGCGGTCGATCGGAGCGACCCGGCTCGGGCTGGTGGTCGCCGGCACTCCGCCTCCTTGCCGATCACTCGCCGCGACGTTGCTGCGGCCCATCGTAACGGCGGGAGCCGGCAGCGCGGGGGGCCGCGGTTGTCCACAGGGGAGGCCGGTGGGGTAGCACAACAGCGATCGGGCCGCTACCGTCAGCGACGAGTTCCGCTGACCCGCGCCCGCCAAGCTCGTGTCCCGGGCGGCGCGAGCGGCGCGTCCTGAGGTGGGCGTGCCGACGGCCAGCCACGACCGATGAGACGAGGTGACGTCCGGGTGTCCCAGACCCAGGCAGAAGCGGCGGTGATGCAGCAGACCGCCGCGAAGTTCGAGCAGGTGGACCAGTCGTTGCAGACCATGCTGAGCAGCCTGATGGCCGAGCTGGAGGTGTTGCAGCAGGCCTGGCGGGGCGCCGGGGGGCGCTCCTTCGAGCAGGTCAAGCAGCAGTGGGCGCAGGACCAGGCCACCTTGCAGCGGGCGCTGCGGGAGACAGCCTCCGCGATCCGCACCGCCGGCCAGCAGTACGACGTCGCGGACACCGAGGCCGCCGGCCGGGTGTCCACCACCAACCGCGGCGGCATCCAGCTACCGCTGTAGACCTTGACCGGAAGAGGGAGCCATTCGATGGACCACGGTGTGCTGGTCGTCAACTTCGCCGCGCTGCAACAGGCCAGCGCGGACATCCAGAGGGCGCTGAACACGCTTGAATCGCAGCTCGGGCAGTTGGAACGGGACGCCGCCCCGCTGGTGGCCGGCTGGACCGGCGAGGCCCGGCAGGCGTACGAGCAGCGGCAGGCCCGGTGGCGGTCCGCCTCGCAGGACCTGCAGGCCATGCTGCGTGACATCAGGCTCGCGGTGGACGACTCCGCGGCGGACTACCTCGACACCGAGAAGAAGAACGTCGGCCTGTTCCAGTGATCCCGGCCCGTCGGGTGGCGACCGGCCCGGCCGGCGCCACCCGACGCACGGCGGCCCCCGGCCGCCGACCTGCCCCGTCGGGCGTCCCCGGAACACGTGGTCACCATCCCGGCGAGGTCCCGGGTCGGCGCCCAGGCTGATGCCGGGTGCCGGGTGCCGGGTGCCGGGTGTCGGGCTCAGGCCGGGTCGGCCGGGCGCCACCGGCGGCGGGTGCCCCGGGGCACCACCAGGGCGGCCAGCGCCGCCACCGCCACCACCGTCGCGGCGAGCGAGGCGACCAGCAGCGCCCGGTCCTGTGCCGTGGCCCGACGGGCCCGCGCGGCCAACGCCGCCGGATCGGGCCGGTCGTCCGCGAGCGCGGTGGCCGGGCGCGGCCGCGTGGCGACCCCGCCGCCGGTCTCGGTGACCGCCCGGAACGGGTTGAGCACTCCCGCGCCGTACCCGTCGCCCCGGCCGTCACCGGGGGCCGGGTCGGTGGTGGCGAGGATCCGCTGCGCCACCTCGGCCGCGGTCAACCCGGGTCGGTACTGCCGCAGCAGCGCGGCGGTGGCCGCCACGAAGGGCGCGGCGTAGCTGGTCCCCTCGGCCCGGTGGTGGCCCCGGCCGGGGGCGGCCATCAGCACGTCGCTGCCGGGCGCGACCAGGTCGACGTACGGGCCGGTCTGGGAGAAGGCGGAACGCGACCCGTCCACCCCGATCGCGCCCACCCCGAGCACCCC
>NZ_QGSW01000258.1:0-47750 GCF_003176715.1 Micromonospora sp. S4605 | reverse complement strand
CGCCGAGGGTGGGGACGTCCCGCCCGACAGCGGCCAGCCATCGCACCTCGACTGTCCACTGTGTTGCGTCGCCGATCATGCCCCACCTCTACATCGCTGTAAAGCCCCTCAGTTCCCGGCTTCTTCGCGGACATCACCACGGCCTTGCCGAGCTTCAGGGCTTGGCGACGGACGCAAGCAGCGCCGGTGAACGTGGAAACAATGGAGCCGCCCCACACGCGGCAACTCCCGGTCAATCAGGCAGATAAGCCGTTCGGGTGGGCTCGGCGAGCACCGCCCGAGCTGCCGGCACGTCAGCCAACCGGGCGGCCAGTGTCGCGACCGCAAGCCGTTCCGGCAGGGCGGCACTGAACTTGAGCCCGGCGAGGGCCTTTTCCGACACCTCCGGAAGGCAGATCCGGTCCGCCGCGCCCGCCGTGGCGGACCGCAGCGTCTGCCGGTCCAGGTCCGGACGCAGCCGGATCGAGGCGTCGTCGTAGCGCTGCGTCGGGTCGGCCAGATCACCCAGCGTGGCGATCAGGGTCGCGTTAGCCCGGTAGCCGGCCCACGTCCACCACCGCACCTCGCCGTCGCCGTCGCGAGCAACGACGGTGCCGCCCGGGTGCACGAGCGACGTGGCGTCCTCACGCAGGTCGGCGAGCCGCGCCCGGGCCCGCCCGGTGAGGGCGACCGGTGGGTCGGCGCCAAGCAACACGTCCCGCATCGCGCGAGCCATCCGGTACGACAAGCCCTGCGGTGCGCCGCCGCTCATCCAGAGAGCCTTGCCACCTCCCTCGGCCGGCTCCACGAAGCAGCGGCGGCGTTTCCAGTCGATGTAGGTGACCCGCCAGCTCCGCCCGGCGAGCAGCAGCAGTCGAGGACCCTGCACCCGTGCCGTCAGCAGCGCGGGGTCGGTCCGGCCGATCTCGGTCCGACCGGACAGCACGGTGAACTGCGGCGGGGCGGTGAACACGGCGAGCATGTCCATGAAGTGGCGGCGGCCGAACCGCAACTCCGCCTCCGGGCCGATGAACAACATTCCCGAGTCCGCGTCGAGGTAGCCGTGCTCGACGAGGTGCCGCACGATCACCTCGGCGCTCTGGTCGAAGGGCGCCAGCCTGTTCCACTCCTCCGGCCAGAGTCGGTCACCGACCCGGTGCTGCTGCAGGCAGAGCGCCAGCACCTGCTGGGCGACGATGTGCCGGGGCTCGGGCGGCGGGACGACGGCTTCGACCCAGCCCTGCGCCCAGAGGTGCAGCAGTCCGGCGGCGTGCAGCAGACCGTCGCCGTCCAGGGCGAGGAAGAGACAGTTCCGGCTACTTCCCGGCCGCCGGCCGGTGCGGCCGATCCGCTGCAGGAATGCGGCGACGGTCCGCGGCGCGTCGATCTGGATGACCCGGTCGAGGTCACCGACGTCGATGCCGAGTTCGAGCGTGCTGGTCGCGACGATGACGCAGTCCCGCTCCTGCGCGAACGCCTCCTCGGCGCGGCGGCGCTCGTCAACCGAAAGTGATGCGTGAGAGAGGAACGTCGTCACGTTCAACGCCCGCAACCGCTGGCCGAGGTCCTCGACCAGCGCCCGCGAGTCGCAGAAGACCAGACGCTTTTGGCCCTGATGCAGCGCTGCGATGACCTTGGCCGCGTTGTGCACCGACCCGACGTAGTCGAGTTCCACGTCCCCGGCCGGACGGGCGGCCGGTACCGCCGTGGCCGGCGGCACGCCGGGCGCGACAACACGTGCCGGTCGCTCGCCCCGGCCTGAGCCCTGCAACCAGCCCAGCAGCTCGTCCGGGTTTCCGACGGTCGCGGACAGGCCGACCCGCTGCACCGGCCGACCGGTCACCCGTCCGAGCCGTTCCAGTACGGCCAGCAGGTGCCAGCCCCGGTCGTCGCCGGCGAACGCGTGCACCTCGTCCACGATCACCGCTCGCACGTGTCCGAGGAACTCGTCGTGGTCGACGGCGGCGCTGACCAGCATCGATTCTAGGGACTCCGGCGTGGTGAGCAGGACGTCGGGGCGCTCGCGCAGGATGGTCCGACGCCGGCCCATCGTCACGTCGCCGTGCCACAGCGCCGCCCGCCGACCCAGCCAGCCGGTGTACGTCTCGAGGCGCGGCAGGAGATTGTTGAGCAGCGCCTTGAGCGGGCAGAGGTAGAGGATGGAGGTACCTGTCCAGTTCTCCTGCGCCATCCGGGACAGCAGCGGGAACATCGCCGCCTCGGTCTTGCCGCCGGCGGTGGGCGCGAGGAGCAGGGCGTCCTCGCCGTCCAGCAGTGGCCGCACGGCGGCGTCCTGCAGAGGCCGTAGAGCCGGCCACTGCAATGAGTTCACCACGTGGTGCAGCACCACCGGGTGCAGCAGATCCGCACCGCTCGTCATGGCCGCCCCTACAGCTCGAGCGCGATGTCGTCGGCGCTGCTCGCGTTGCGCTCGACGTCGGTCATTTCGGCGGCGCTCAGGGTGAGGGCGTAGTGCTGCCGGGGATCGAACTCGGGGAACTGGTCGACCCGGTCGAGCACCTCCCCGACCAGCTTCTTGAGGAAGAGCCGTGGCGCCACCCCGACCTTGCCGCCCAACCCGCCGGCCACCGCCCGGGCCAGCTGGTCCAGGTAGGCGTCGTCAACCAGGGCGGCAACCCTTGCCGGCGCCGAGGACCCGTCCGCGTACAGGTCGCGGACCCGGCCGCCGAGTTCGATCAGCGACTCGACGGTGAATCCCGGTAGCCGGATCTGCACCGCACGCGGGTTGTCGAACCGGGCATCGGTGGTGAAGTCCACCGCGAGCCGCTGCGCCAACGGGGCGAGCCGCTGCACCCCCTGCGGGCCGTCATAGAAGGCCGGGGTGCCGGTGATGATCAGGTAGAGGCCGGGGAACCGTCCCGAGTGCACCTCGTCGATGAGCTGCCGCAGCGCGTTGAGTGCCTTGTCCCGGGCGTCGGACCGGACGCGTTGCAAGGTCTCCACCTCGTCGAGCACCAGCAGCAGGCCGGGGTGCCCGCTGTCGCGCAGCACCGCCAGCAGGCCCTGCAGGAAACTGAGCGCCGCGAAATGGTCGAGGTCGCCCCGGACGCCAGCCACCCGGCGGGCGGCGGCGGCCACGTGGGGTTGCCCGCCGAGCCAGGCGAGGACGGCATCAGCGGTGGCCGCGTCGCCGGCGAGGCTGGCGGCCCGGTATCCGCGCAGCGCCGCCGCGAAGGCCGGGGCGCTGCGGCTGACCGTGGCGAGCCGCTGGTCGAGCAACACGCCGACAGCCCGGTCCAGGGCAGCGGCGTCGTCGGGCGCGATGTCTCCGGCCGCGAGGACGTCCTCCTCGAGGGCATAGAACCAGCCGTCGACGATCGCGCGCAGTGCGCTGGGCGGGAACGTCGAGGTGGTGAGCCGCTCGGTGAGCCGGCGGTAGACCGTCTCCAGCTTGTGCAGCGGTGTCTCGTTCTCCGAGATCTGCACCTCGGCGGTGGCGAGGTTGGCCCGCTTGGCGCGCTCGGCGATCCACCGGGTGAAGAACGTCTTGCCGGAGCCGTACTCGCCCCGCACCGCCTTGAAGACGGATCCACCGGCGGAGACCGTGTCCAGGTCCGCGCTGATGGCGGTGACGAACCGGTCCAGCCCGACCGCGAAGAGGTCGAGCCCGGCCGAGGGCACCGCTCCCCTGCGCAGCGCGTCGATGACCTCCCGCCGGCGAGCCGGGCTGACGGTGGTCACGCTGTCGCCCCGGGCAGCCCGAACTGCTCTCGCAACAGCGCCAGGTCCAGCCGGACCGTCCGGTTGTCGTCGATCAGCGACAGGACGGGATAGTTGTCGACGTTGAAGATGCGCTGCAGCGTGTTGACGAACCCCGTGGCGCGTACCGGCGCCTCGCTGGCACGTTGGGCGAGCACCGCCACCGGCAGCAGGCCCTTCGCGTCCACCAGCGCCCGCATCGCCGCCTCGATCTTCCCGCGGTCCACCCGACGCGGAGTGAGCGCGTGCTGCGCCTCGAAGAGTTCGGTGGCGAGCAGCGCATCTACCAGGTCTAGCTCGCCCGCCGCTGGCGTGACGGCCGCTACCGGCGCCGGCTCCGGCACGTCGAAGAGCGCCTCCCCGGTCTGAACTGGCGGCTTCCGCCGCTGCTTGGGCGCGACTGCCGCCGCAGCCGGCGCAGGCGTGACGACAGGAGCCGCCGGCGTCGCCTCCCACCAGTCCGGTTGACCTCCCTCCACGGGCACCCAACCGGCCGGCACGTCGGCCACGTTCGGCAACAGGAAGGCCAGCAGCGGGATGGTCACCTCTGCCAGCGAGGCGCCGCCGTGGTAGCCGGCCTTGCTCGGCCGGTAGCGCAGCATCGGGTCCCAGAGCGCGATGATCCGGTTGTCGGGGGCGACCACGCGCGGCCCGCTCAACTCCACCTCGCCCTGGCCGGCAGGGCCTGGTCCCGTACGGTGTCGGGCGGACGCGGCGTCGCCGGCTCTCACGTGTTCGCCGCCGCGTTCCAGCACGTGCCCGTGGTCGCTCGTGATGATCACCGCCCGCCCAGAGGAGCGGGCGAGGTCGAGGAGGCTACGCAGGAAGCCGATATCGTCGAGCTGCCAGCCCGGCTCGTCACCCTCCCGGCCGTGGGCCAGCGAGTCGTCGACGGTGTTGATAACCACGGCGACCAGGTGCGACCGGTCGGCCATGGCGGCTACGAGGTCCCCGGCGATCACCTCACCAGCCCCGCCCCGGGCCGGCCCCTTGTGGAAGATCCGCGCCCCCTTGCCCCAGCGACCCTCCTCGAACATCCGCTTCTCGTTGGCCTGGGTGCCGCTGCGCAGCGCACCGGCGAAGAGCGAGGTCCGGGAAATGGCGGTCAGGGTCGGTAGGGCGGCGGCCATCCCGCGGCGCCGCCCTCGGTCGGAGCCGGCCAGCGGGTCGTACTCGACCCAGTGCTGGGAAAGCTGATCGGCCAGCTCCACGGCGACGGCGGCGCTCATGCCGTCGAGGACGACGAGCAGGACCGACTGCTCCTTGCGGATCAGTGGGTCGATGACCTTGGGCAGCAGGTTCTCGACGGCGAGCAGAGGACCGTCGTTGCCGGGGCCGGCGGCGGACCAGGCTGCCAGACGACTGGCGAAGGCGGCGTCAAGGTCACGACGGCGTCGCTGCACCCGGTCGTGGATGTCCCGGAAGGCCCGCTGCAGCTCGGGGTGGACGTCCTCGCCGGCCCAGACGTGGTTGAGCGCGAGGTCCACCCACCCCCACTCGGCAATCTGCCGGTCCACCCCGTCGGCGACGCTGGCCGGAGGTTCGACCTCCGTGTCCAGCCATCGGACGAGCCGCTGCGCCATCCGGATCCGGCGGATCCGTTCGGACTCCGCGTCGGCGAGACGGTGGGCCGCGAGAGCTTCGACCGCAGCGTCGAGGGCTGGGTCGGTGGCGTTACCCAGCCCGCCGAGGAGCGCGCGAGCCGCCTCCTCGACCCGGTGGGCGAAGCCGATCCGCAGGATGGCGCTGTGGCTGGCGCTGCCCCTGGCGTTGAACTGGACGAGCAGTTCCTCAGCCCGGTCCAGGACACCGTTGGCCTGCAGTCGCGTCTCCCGATCCCGCGCTGCCAACATCCCGGCCACCACCTGCACGGCGGCCACGGCGAAACCGCGTACGGTCGCGTCGTCGTGGAGGTCTCCGAAGTACTGGTCGATGCGGCCCTGGGCGCGTACCGCATCGGGGGTGTCGCTGCTCCAGAGCGCGTCGCAGACCAGGCCGAGCGGGAGCGCGTCGGTGCCGTGCCCGGCCTCGACCAGCGCGAAGAGCGCCCGCGCGGGCCGGCCGAACTGCTCGGTCAGCCAGCCGGCCAGGCCCTCGCGTTCGGCCTCGCGGAGCAGGCCGAACGCCTCGATCGCACCGGGCTCGGCGCTCCACCGCAGCAGGGCCGCCACGTCCAGGTCGTCGGCGCTCTCGCCGCGGCGCTCCAGACCCAGCCGTACGGCGGCAAGGTGTCGTAGTGCGACGTCGCGGGTGAGGACCGTGCTGGTGAGCTTCGGCCAACCGGCGGGCGGCATCGCGTCGAGCAGGGCTTCGCCGGCCCAGGACTCCCGTTCCAGGGCGCTGTCCGGCACCTGCGCGCCGAACGCCTCGACGACCAGGTCCCAGGGCTCGACCGTGATCACCCGCTGCCGGAACGCCCGGCTACGCACGCCGTGCCCGAGCTTGGACTCGGGGATGTCGGTGAGCAGGACCAACACCTCGTCGCCGCGGTCGGCGACGAGGTTGTCCCAGATGGCCAGCGGCGACACACACGGCACCACCCGGGCCTGACGTCCGCCCGGCAGCGGCATCGCCGGATCGTGGGGCCACGCCGGCTCGGCCCGCACGATGATCACCGGGTACGCGTCACCGTTGCGGTGCCGGTCGAGCTGCTGCGCCACCTTCTGCCGCAACGCCACCGGACTGATCCGCAGCGCCTGGGACGGCGCGGCTGCCTGAGTCACGGCACGATTCTCCAGCTCACCTCGATCGTGGCGTTGGGGTGGTCAGCCGCGAACCTTTGCAACTCGGTCACGGCGTCGTCAATGGCACTGGCCGGGACGAGGTGCTCTCCGGCAGGCCTTGGCTCTGGCGGCTTCTGGGGCAACAAGGGCGGGGGTGGAGGCGGCACGACCTTCGTGGCACGTCGGATCAGGTCGGTCGCGTCGGTCTGGGCGCGGCGCAGGGCCGGGGCGAGCGGAGCGGTCAACTCGTCGGCCTGGGCGACCCGCCGCAGCTCGGCGAGGAGCGCCGCCGCCTCGGCCGAGTAGGGCTCCGGGAGTCCGGCGACGATCTCGAAGGTGTCCCAGGGGGCGGACGCGAGGGCCGCCGACACCTGCGCCGCACTGCTGATGCTCTTGCCGGTCCGGTCGGCGGGCCCGGCGAGTTCCGCGCGGGCGAGTCGCTCGACTGCCTCCTTGGCCGAGGACGCGTCGACCAGCCCGGCCAGCAGTTCGGCGGCCGCGCGTGCGGTGGCGAGCCGCCCCGACTCCTGCTCCAGCCGCAGCCATGCCGCGTGCTGCTCGAGCCGGGCAAGCAGATCGGCGGCGGGCTGCCGGCGGCGGTCCGCCTGGTTCATCAGCTCCCGGCCGAACATCGCCACGAGGCGCCCGCGGCGCAAGGCGAGCGGCTGGAAGCCGAAGATGGCGACCGCCCGGGCGCGGGCGGTGTCCCAGTCCGCTTCACTGGGCAGCCGCTCCTCGCGCAGCGTGTGGTCCGCGCTGACCTTCCCCAGTTCGGGGGCCGGGATGACCTGGCTGCCGTGGAGGTAGAAGGCCCGGTCGGTCTGCTCGGCGAAGGTCGCCACGACCAGCTGCGCCACGACCGGGTCGAGCCCGCGCGGTTTCGGGTCGTCGATCCACCGCAGCAGATCGGCCACCCGCAGCTCGCCCGTGATGCCCTCGGCCGCCGCCTTGTGCTGGAAGTGCTGCACCCACTCCCCGCCGATGACGAAGGCCGCCTCGTGCATGGTGCCGAGGCCGAGCGGGTTGGCGATCCGCCGCAGGGTCTGCCGGTGACTGCGCTCTACCTCGACGCGTCCCTCGGGCGATTCGACGGCCCGGCGGACGTGATCGAGGACGACCCGTACGTCCTGCAGACGGACCGGGTCGCCCTTGCGGTCGGGGTCGAAGTCCGGGTGCGCCGGATACTGCTGGCTGAGCATCTGGTCGCCGAGGGTGCGCAGGGCGTCGTTGAACGCGGCGCCCATGGGCAGCTTCGGCTCCAGCGCCCGGGTGAGCGACTGCAGGTGGTCGTCGAAGCCGAGCACCACGTCGGTCGCCTGCTTGGCGGCGAGCCCGTACGCCTGGCGCAGGACGGCCTGCATCTTTGCCAGCAGCGCGCTGCGCTGGTTGGTCAGCGCCGCGTGCGCGCGCCGCCGGTCGTCGGGGTTGAGGTGCTCCGCGTGGGTGTCGAAGCGCTGTCCCTCGAGCAGCTTGTCGATGATGACGAGCTTGCCCAGCTCGGTGAGGCGCTCCACGGTCAGCGCGGCCGGGATCCAGCAGACGGCCCGCGACGTCGTACGGCTGATCAGGTCCTGCACGCGCTGCCGGTCGTCGGCCGGCCCGTGGCTGCCGTCGTCGAACGGGTAGTCGATGATGAGCCGCCAGCCGGCCGGGTCGTTCGGGTGGAACGCGTCGTCGCGGATGTCGTTGGCGTCGCGGACGTTGCCGTAGACCAGCTCGATGGTTCGGCGACTCCCCCGCCAGTTCAGGCCGGCCTCGGCGAAGAACGAGTCACTCCACGGCACGCCGAGCTGCTGCCAGAGCAGCCGCTGGACCATGTGCTTGCGGGCGCCCTCGTTGTCGTAGTGCTTGGCCGTGGCGAGGACGCTGTCGACATCCACGCCGACCAGCTCCAGCGACACCACCGGGTCGTCGCCCTCGCCGATGCGGATCTCGGCGAACTGCCCGGCCCAGTCGGCGAGCTTGCGCGCGACCTGGGCGACCTCCCCGCCGGGGATCGGGCTGGTGATGCTGCCGTGGTTGAGCGCCGACAGCCGCCGCGCGGTGAGGTTCCGCAGGGCCGGCACGCTGGGCGCCAGGGCGGCGAGCAGCAGGGTCTTGATGAGCCGGTCGTCGCCGGTGAAGGCCCGGATCCGCCCGGCCGTTTCGGCGGGCAGCGGATCGCCGCGGCGGGCAGCGTCCAGGTCGTCCTCGGTGAGGCCGGACTGGCCGAGGAGATGGGGGCGCAGCTTCAGGTCGTAGAGCTTCTGGGCCATCTCGAACTCGGCCTTGAGCTTCTCGGTGAAGGGTTGGTCGCCGCCGCTGCTGATCACGTCGTAGAGGTCGCCGAGCGGCACGAGCTGGCCGAGGCGCAGGGTGTCGCGGCGGTCGACCAGCAGCTGCCGCATCAGCTTCAGCGCCGTCCGGGAGCGCTGCAGCGCGCTGGAGACGTGCACCAGCGTCGAGAGGAACGCCGGGCTGAACGGGTACGTCGACCGGAAGGCGTCGATGTCGGCGCCGCTGCCGGCGTCGGTGCCGAGCAGGGTGTCGAAGACTTCCCGGCGTACCTTCGTGGTGGCGTCGAAGGCCCGGGCGATCGCCTCGGCGGCCGTGGTGTCGCGGGGTTTGAGCAGCCGGCGGCGGGCGATCTCCGGGAGGTTGCGGTCCTCCAGCTTGATGACGTCGAACCGGCCGCTGGCCAGGTTGAGGGTGTCCTGGTAGCTCAGCTCGTTGGCGCCGGTGACCTCTTCCCCGACCAGTTCGCGCAGGTCGCGCTGCCGAGCGATGAAGCTGATCACCGGGATCGGCCGGCGGGTGTCGCCGCCCTCGACGAAGTTGGTGATCTTCTGGATCTCGCGGGACACGAACTGCTGGTCGCCGATGGAGTTGGCCAGCCAGAGGATCAGTTCGTCGAGGAAGAGGATCAGGCCGTGGTAGCCGAGTTCCTTGGCGTGCCGGCTGATCTCGGTCAGGCCCCGGTCGAGGGAGACGAAGGCTTCGGCGTCCTCCCGGGCGTTGCTGAAGAAGCCCTTGTTCCAGCTGGTCAGCAGGTCGTTGACCAGCTTGCGGCGCAGCTCGTCGGAGTACGCGCCGGCGAACGCCTGGTCGAGCCGCTCGGTCGTCCAGAAGGTTTCGCTCTCGCCCCACTCGTCCTCGACGTCCCCGCCCGGCAGGCCGTCGATGAACTGCTTGTCGCCGATCTTCTCGCGCAGCGAGGCGGCCTGGTCCAGCAGCGCGTCGGTGCGGTGCACGGCCGGGATCGGCGCGTCGGGGTGCAGGGCGCGGACCCGGTCGACGTAGCCGCCGAGCACCCGCTGCTCCAGCGAGCGGGCGTCGAGCAGGTGGTACGGCACCAGCAGGAACTTGCGCCCGTCCAGCCAGACGCTGTGCTTGGCGACCAGCGGCGCGAACTCGTCCCGCCCCCGCGCGGCGGACTCGCCCCGCAGCAGGGCGTGCAGCACGGCCATGAAGTGCGACTTACCCGAACCGAACGAGCCGTGCAGGTAGGCGGCCTTGGAGGCGTGGCCCTCGACCGCGGAGCGGATCAGCCCGAGCGCCTCGTCGAAGTTGCCGAGCAACCGGTCCGTGACGACGTAGTCGCGGAGGGTGGCGTCGGCGTCGGCGACACTGTCGGCGAGCTTGAGCACGAAGTCGCTCGTGCTCGTGCGCTCCGGGATCTCGATGAAGTCCCGAAGCAGCGGCGCGGCGGTGGGCGAAGACATGCTGCATACCGTACCGATCACCGAACAGGCCGTCATGACCCGGACTGCGGCACGAACGGTCGATAATGTCGCCTACCCGTCAGTTGCTCACCGGCTCACCGCCACAACACATACGCGAGAACCAGTTGCCGCGGTGGGTCGAGAGAGACGCTTTTCACCTGGATGGCACCGGTATGGCCTTCTCCGGTCCGCACACACCACCACTTACCCACCGACTCAATGTCGATCTCGATTTCGGCGATCCGGTTCCTATCGAGCGCCCCGGTACACACATCCTTCCCGGGTTGGCTTTCGACCGGGCTCATGTACGCACCCATGAACGAACTGATCAGGCTGAAGTGTGAGCCACCGCCGACGACGAGGAAGTCTTGCCCCGCAAGGGCGGGGCCGACCACGCCACTTTCCAGGTCGGCGCTCTTTGTGTCTGCCATCGTGAGCAGGCCTTGGCGCATCGACCCCGAAAGGGCAGACGTGTTGGGCGCCAAGCCGGTCGTCGGGATCGCGGAGGCGTCGGCCAGAACGGAGCCAGCGGCTTCCGCATTGGCTGGCGTCGGTAGGCCCGTCGCTGCCGCTGGCGGCTCCACGGGCCTCTGACCGTCAAATACGCCGATGAGATGCAACGCCCCGATGAGCGCTCCGATTGCCGTGATGATCGCGGCGATGCCGGTCAGCAGACCGGAAAGAGTGTTCCACCAATTCGTCCGCTCGGAGTTCGTCACCGATCCACTGTAGGCGGTCGTCGTCAGGCGCCGGTTGACCTGCCAAATCTCGTCTGTGTCGCAAGGGAGCCCATTGGCCCGAGATGGCGAGCGCGACAACGCGATGGAGGCTACCTCAGTAGCGAGTAACCTCCCCAGAGCGCTCCCGGTTCCTCGACTCCGCGCAACCCGGCAGGAGGTTCTTCTTGGAACCAGGCAGCAGGAAGGCGGAAGCGGTCCGGCTTCGGGAAGCCACTGGCGGCGACGATCGCCAGGATCGACTGGTCCACCAACTGAAGCATCTCGGCGAGCGCGGCGCGCGCCTCTCCTGCCTGGATCGTGTGCGTCTCCGCGTCGGATCGGTAGTAGGGCCCTGAGATGAGGTCCTGGGCCATGCATCGGTGCGCCACCTTGTTCCGGAGGTTGATCCAGGCGTGGACGTCCCGCTGGAGTTCCGCCATCTGCTCCGGATCGGAACAGTCGAGGGTCACGGCTCCCTCGGGGCACTTGCCCCTCCACCTGCTGAACGCCCGGATACGCCAGGCACCTGGAAGCGCCTCCCCGCTGGCTGGTCCCAACACCTTGAGCGCAGCGTCGAGGTAGGCGTCCCGGTTCTCCTTCTTGTGCCGGCCGGGTTCGCTCCACTGGCCTCGACTCAGCGCGCCGACATCGACAACGAAGCGTTCCCACGCCGCGACAGCCAACAACACGGTCAGGGGGTTCAGCTTACGTCGCGGCTGGTTGCCACGGACGTCCCGCTCGTTGTGGATCAGCACCAAGTCCAGCGCATCCTCAAAGCCTGCCTTAGCGTCAGCGCAGATCTCGATGAATGCGGACCGCTGCTGCGGTGTCAGCGGACTGGGCGGCGTGGGCGGGGTGGCGACCATGCACGATGTACTACCACACGACTAAGCTCTACCGTTGTCCACGGACGACCGCTGCCGGCCGATATCGGGCACGGGATCGGCAGTGACGACCGCCTATCCTTTCGCCTTCCGGCCGCGAGTCGCCCTTGGCGGGCGCCAGGACGTCAGCGCCTCGTCGGTGAGGTGGAGGCGGTTGGTGGTTTCGGCGAGGAAGCCGGCGTAGATGTCCGCCGGCGAGGCGCCCCAGAGCGGATCGAACTCGCCGTGCCACTGGCGTACCCAGGGCAGGATCTCGCGCAGCCCCGCGACCAGCGGCAGCAGCCGGTCGGCGGCCCAGCCGTCCTCCTGCTCGCGGGCGACGATCAGGGTCGCCAGGGCCTGCGCCTGCTCGCGGTGGTCCCAGCCGGCCCAGCCGACCAGCAGCGACGGGTCACCGTCGCGGCTGGCACCCGGGTACGACACGAACCGCTCCTTCGGCACGTCGAGCTTGCCCCGGTGCTTCCAGTAGCTGCCCTTGAGGAAGTCCGCCGACGTGTACTTCGGCGGCACCGGGATCTGCTTGCGGAACTCCCGCTTCGCCGCCTCGTCGGGCAGTGCGTCCTCCTGTCGCTGCAGGTCCCACACGTGCTCCCAGTCGGCCCGCTTGGCCAGCCCGGAATCCTTGTAGCGCAGCGCGGCCAGGTGCGGCACGTGCTCGTCGGCGACCAGGTCGGCGATCACCTTGCCGAGATCCTGACCGGGCGCGTAGATGCCGGCGACGGTGAGCACGTCGGTGTCGCGGCGCAGCTCGTCGGCGAGCTGGGCGGTGGTCAGCGGGCGCGGCTGCTCCAGCCCGTCGACGTGGTGGTACCACAGCTCCCGCGCCTCGCACCGGTCCAGCAGCCAGTCGCGCAGCGCCTTGGCCTGCATCGCGTCCCAGCCTTCGGTGGCCCAGCGCCGCTTGCACTCCGGCCGCTCGATCAGCCCGATGTTGCGGTTGCCCTCGATGACCGCGATCCGCCGCTCCACGACGGTCCGGTACTCGTCCGACCAGTGCGTTGGCAGCTCGGTGATCGGTGTCGACCCGTGCCGCGCGAACCACTGCGTCTCCAGACCCTCGTCGCGCATCTTGCGGGCGAGCACGATCTCGAACGCCCGCTCCCCCAGCCTCAACTCCGGCACCGAGCCGGCCGGGGCGGTCAACTCGTCGTCCAGCAACCCGTAGAGCGCGTAGACCTGCCAGTCCAACTCCTCCTGCAACGCAATCATCCGCGCCCGGCTCGAGTACCACTCCCGCTCGGCGGCGTAGAGCCGCTCGCGGGTAGGTACGCCAGACGCCGCGACCGCCGCCGGGGTCACCGTGGCGAGCCGCTGCGCCAGGCCGTCAACCTCTCTGCTCAGTTCCAGGGGGTACGCCGAAGGCAGCGGAAACTCCTGCAGCTTGGTACCTGTGAACTCATACCTGTCCGACCAGCCCTCAGCACTGACCCGTGCGCCCTCGTCCCCCAGCGGGTCCCCGCCCTTTGGGTAGCTGACCTGCTTGAGCCAGAAGCATGCGGTCGAACTGTTCAGCACCCCGAGCAGCCGCAGGTGATCGTCCTCCGACGCCCCCTCGGGCAGCTTTATTACGGGCGCATGCCGATTGAAAACATTTCCGCCCCGATTTAGGAAAAAGTGACCGTGCGTTGCAACAGAGGCAAAGGACAGCAAATGAAGCGCCGCGTATCGATCCTTAATCCACCGATACCATGCCCACCACGAGTCTCCCTTGGAACTGCCGAAAGCGTCATGGGGATCTGGGCGGAGAATCTGCCGCATCGACCACAGGTGCTGCCCCCACTTGGAGTCGATATCGAGCCCGATAACATCGCCAGAGTCCCCGTAAGGAGCTAGCGCCATAGCCTCCGACACCATAGCCCAGTCACGAATGAACTCTCCGGTCGCCAGCGGTCGGGCCATCCTCCCTACCGTCTTGGCTCGCCGGTGCCAGTGGCTGGGCAGGAAATACGGCTCGTCTGCACCCGGAAAACTAGCGAACCCAATGAGCCCGTCGATGTTCCTGCCGAGTACCTGACTACCTCCGCCTGATAGTGCCGCCATAACGTCAGACGCACCGCCGCCGCTCAGACTCCACGGGTATGTCGCAAGCTGTCCACGTGGCGTATCAGCGGAAGTGACCCAATCGCTCTCCGATCCAGGGCGATCGACTTGGTTGGTGATTGCCTGCCAGACGAGGCCTCGGCTCGGTTCAGCCGGCAGGGCTATTGCGTTCTGGGGTAAGTGCTGGTCACGGCGGTTATGAGGTCGTGTGAGCGACGGTCGGCGCGTCGGGTGGCGCGGGCGATGTTGGGTTCGCCGTGGATGCGGTGCCAGCCGATTGCGGTGTTACGCAGGGTGGCCATGATGGCGGGTCCGGTGCCGGTGCGGGCCTGGTGCAGATCTTCACGGAAAGTCACATCTCGCACGTTGTGGACCTGGTTTTCGATGAGCCATTCCGCTCTTGCCCATTTCTGCAGGTCGGCGGGTTGGGCGTCGGCGGCGGGCAGGGATGTGATCAGGTAGGCGGTCTCGCGGCTGGTCTTGCCGCCGGTGGTTCGGGTACGGGTGATCCGGACGGCTTGCTGGGCGTGCGAGAACGCGATCCCGCCCGGGGTGTGCAGGGTGACGGCTTTGATGGTGCGGGTCTCTTTGCGCCCGTGACCGCGGTCGCGGGTGCGGTCACCGACCGGGATCTGCGCCCAGGGAACAGCTTTGAGCTGGGCGAACAGGGTGGGCTGGTTGCCCTTGGCCTGCAGTAGCAGATGTGCTCCACGGCCGGTGATCTGCTCGGCGTGGCCGGTCTGGGTGTGCAGCGCGTCGGCGACGAACAGGACATCGGTCAGACTGCCGAGCACGGCCTGAACGGCGTCGAGCAGTGGGGTGAAGGCGGGAATCTCGTTGCTCTTCGTGTCGACGGTGACCTGGGCCAAGACGATGCCGGTACTGGTGTCCAGCGCCGACAGCAGATGCGTCTGCCGGCCGTCAGGCAGGCGTGCGCCACGCAGGGTCTTGCCGTCCACGGCGATCACCGTCCGGTAGCGGCGCGGCCGAGCGGTCACCGGTTGCGTCCGGGTGCGCAGCCAGCCGGCCAGAACCTTGCTGATCACAGTGGCGTCCAGGCGGATCAGCAGACGCCACACCGTGGTGCCGGCCGGCACGCCCCGGGTGAACCCGAGCCGCTGCTGGTCCGCCTCGTCCAGGTCGTACAGCCAGTCCGCGATCGCGGCGAACGACGTGGCGCCGGCCAGGACCGCGCAGACCGCGACGGTCAGCAACGCGGCCAATGGATACCGCACTCCGTGCGGATCACGCGGGTCCGGGATCACGCTCACAGCGTCCAGGAGCCCACGACGTTCACTCTCGGTGATCGGCGGTGATGGCGTCTCACCGCTGGGGGTTGTCACAGTCAGTACGGAGATCAGGGATGATGACATCTGCGGGTGGAGTCCTCGGTGTCGTGCAGTCCTAGAGAAACTCCATGATCACCTTGAGGGCTTCACCCGCTTCAACCGCCTCCACATAGGCCAATCACCCAGCATCATCCCAGCTCACTGGCTTGCCGAGCGAGAACGCAACGGCCCTGGTTCAGCCGGCGCGCCCGGTTCACCCCGGATGCCCATAACGGTGCGGATCGTGCCGGCCCGATTCCGGTTGGTGTTGCGACCGACGAGGATGACGGTCGGGGTGCCGTGGCCGGGGATGTAGGCACCGGAGGTGTCGATGACGTGGGTCAGGTTGACGTCCACGGCGAACAGCTTCTCGATCATCTTCTTGCCGAATTCGCGCTTCATGAACGAGTTGGCGGTGATCTGCCCGACGTAACCGGCGCCCTTACCGTCTCCGTCGCCGGGCTTGGCGAACTGGAAGAAGCGCTGGGCGAACGGCACCGAGAGGGCGTACTTGCCGGAGCAGGCGTCGTACATCTCGCGGTAGGCCTCGTTGAGGCCCTTGTCCTTGACGGTGATGTAGGGCGGGTTGCCCACGACGATGTGGTAGCTGCCAGGGCTGAGGATGCCCGGGTGCTCCTGCACGTCCTCGGTCGCGTAGGCGAACTCCGTCATCGGATCCTCGCCGAAGAGCATGGCTTGCCGCCGCTTGATCAGGGAGTCGCCGACGGCGAGGTGCATCGGGAAGACGTAGCCGGCCGAGTCGGCGAGGGTCTTGACGCCGCTGGCGCGGAGGGCGGCGACCAACAGGCGGAAGCGGGCGATGGCTACGGCGAAGGGATTGATGTCGACGCCGTGGACGGCGTCGAGGGCAAGGCGTACTCGCTCGTGTGGGTCTCGGTTGGGGGCGTGCTGCTCCCACTCCTTGAGCAGGCGCTGGAAGGCACCGAGGACAAAGTGGCCCGAACCGCAGGTCGGGTCGATCATTCTGACCACGTCGTGGCCGAACTCTTCGATCGCCGGGGTCAGGGTCAGGTCGAGGATGAACTCCTCGACGAACTCCGGCGTCTGCAGCAGCGCGTAGGTCTTGCGGGCCGCCTCTGAGAGGTCCTGGTAGAGGTCGCCGAGGAAACGGGTGTCCCACTCCGAATCAGCGAAGTCGTGGACCAGGCCGCCGGTCTCGCCGCGTCGGCGCCAGAAGCCGATCAGATCCTTGGCCGCGTCATGCGACAGCGGGATCTGGTAGAGCGGGTTGTGCCGCTTGTCGAACAGCGACTTGCCGGCCTGGGTGCTAGCGATGGCGTCGAAGCCCTGGTGCAGCCAGTCGCGGAGAGTCTTGTCGGGCTGGTCCCGGAAGAACTGCGCCTCGGCTTCCTCGGCCAGCACCAGCCGGTCCCCCGGCCCAGCCAGGTAGGGGTCGGGTAGCAGCCCGTTGTCCTCGCAGAAGCGTACGAAAACGGTGCCGAGCACCCAGGCGACGGCGACCTGCGTCACTCGCTCGTCCCGCCAGGCCGCCCAGGTGGCGGCGGTGCGCCCGACCTTGAAGGCGTGGTCGTACTCGCCACGCAGGCGGAGGCGCACCTCCTCGACCGACTCGGCCTGCTCCCGCAGGTCCACTTCCAGGTTCTTGACCTGCTTCTGCAGGTCGGACAGGAGCAGCTTCCGGTCGATCACGCGACGACTCTAGTCGTACTGCCGAAGGGACGGTGTTACCCGAGTGGGTGAAAAGCGACAGGTTGTGGTTACAGCAGGTGGCACTTCCGGGCGTACTTGGGGAACCCGGCGCCCGCCCGCAGTTCCTCGATGACGACCTGCGTCGTCCAGCAGTCCGCGTCGATCAGCAGATCCTGGAGGACGTCCAACCGGTCGGCGAGGGTGAAGTGGCTGAGCACCATCGTGTCCAGGACCAGGAGCGGCACCGGCGGACCCGACAGGCTCACGGCTCCATCTCCAGGTCGTCGTTCACCGGCAGGTCCGCATCGACAATCTGGCCGTGCATCAGCTCCAGCGCCCGGGACCGGGTGATCCGGTTTGCCCGCCAGGCCTCCATCACGGCATGCGCGTACGTCGGCGGCACCCGCACCGAGTCAAGGTCAGGCTGTGGAGTCCACCCCAACGCCTCCATGAATTCCGCCCGGGTGGGCCGTGGCTCACTCCAGGATCGTCGGGTCGCACCGTCGATCACGCCGGCCCGCTCGGCCTGACGCAATGCCAACAGCCAGGAGGTCCGGTACCGCGCGGCGAACTCCACCAGCCGGTCCCGGGTCACTGGACCAGCCCCGCACCCGGCGACAACTGCCTGCACGGGCAGCAGCAGCTCGGCGGCGAAGGCGTCGATCACAGCTTCCCGATCGGCTCGGGAGCTACTGACGCCGAGGTCGCTCGAATACTCGTCGCCGATGATGAGGTGGCCCAGCTCGTGGGCGGCGGTTGCCCTGCGGCGACCGGGGTCACCCATGGTGCTTACCACTGCGACGGCGATGTCTCCGTCGACGAGTGACGCTCCGTCGCCGGGCAGGTCGGTGACCAGCACCCACTGGCCGGCCCCTTCACAGACGTCCATCATGCTGCCGATCGGCCCGTCGCCGAGCCCCGTCTGTTGCCGTACCCAGGATGCCGCGCGCCGGGCGTCATCCTCGGACGTGGCCAGCTGCGGATACCGCAGGAGCGGACGGGTCTGCAGCAGGCCGAGAGCCATGAGCTGCTGCACGTTCCGTAGCCACTCGGTCAGCGCGATTTCCAGACGCTCGGACGATCGGGCCGCCGCTGTGTCCGTCTCCTCGGTCAACGGTGCGGCCCGCCGGGAGAGCACGGCCGGCCGCGGCTCGATCAGGTACTCCATCGACACCCGCAGCGCCCGTGCCACCCGGGCGAGTTCCAGGCCGTCCAAGCGCCGGTTGCCAGCCTCGACCTTCGCCAGCATCGTGCGTTCGAGACCCACCACGCTGGCGAGTTCCTGCTGCGACATGCCCACCGACAGGCGAGCCTGTCGCACCTGCTCACCGACAAGCTGCCAGTTCAGGTCTTCCGCCATGGTGCGATAATCGCACACCTAACTGGCGCTGCGGAGCATTTGAGTCTCAGGAACTTCGGTCAGGGTTCGCGCATCCAGGTTTTCGGGTCGGTGACGAAGACGCCCTTGCCCTGCTGTCGGCGGATCACCCGCAGCGCTTCGAGGCGGACGTAGGCCAACTGCACGGTCCCGTAGCTGACGCCGTAGTCGGCGCGCGTCTCAGTGATCGACGGCAACCGGTCACCGGGCTTCAGCTTCCCCGACCTGACGTCGGCCATTACGTCGTCGGCAATGCGCAAATATTCGGCTGATTCGGGCATGTCACTCCTCGCGTGGCAACCCGAATTCGATCACAACTCGAATGTCTAAACAACGCTCTTTGACTTCCCTGTGTTCCCTAGTTATGTTTGTCCCCGAGCCGCTCCTCGCGTGGCAACGAGTTCGGCTCATCCCCCTGGTCGGGGCGGGTGTGGGTGCCCGTCCCGACCCACCGGACTGCTCTGCTGTCGTACCGCTGACTTGAGCTGCGGCGGCGGAGCGGGCGGGTCGTCCGCGGCCCCCGCGCGGACGGCCCGCCCTTCCAGACCCACCGCAGGGACCTTCCGCGCTCCCGCCTGCTCAGGAAAGGATCGCCGTGGCTCAGGTGTATCGAGGTGGCCAGCCCTACCCGGCCGGTTACCCGGGCCGGATGACGCCGCACGAGGTGCGGACCCGCGAGTTCGCCGCGCGCCGGCGCGGCTTCGACCCCGATGAGGTACGCGAGTTCCAGGCCCGGGTGGCCGACGAGCTGGCCGCCCTCAACGAGGCGGTACGGCTGCTCAGCCAGGAGAACGACCGGATCAAGCGGGCGCTGCGCGACTGGCAGACCATGCACGCGCGGGAGTGCCGGCCGCCGCAGGAGTACCACCACAACTCCGGTCACTGGTGACCGCGCGCCCCTCCCCCGGCGACCTGCTGATCGTCGACGGCCGCGCCTCGGTGCAGTTCGCCGGGGACCGCGCCCTGACCTTCCGCGTCGTCGCTGTCTCCGACCAGCCGACCTACCCCGGCTGGATCTGGCTGACCGGCTACGTCCTCAACCGCCGTGGCGAGGCGACCGCCAAACGCGAGATCTACGTCCAACTCGCCGGCCTCCGCCCCGCGCCCAGCACCCCCGACCCGAGGCTGCCCCGCGTAACCCACCCCTATGCTTCGCGGAATGACCAAGGCGACGGCGGAGCAGCTCGCAAGGGCGCGGGCTGCGTACTCGGGCTGATGCTCGGTGACGCGATCGGCGCGACGGCCGGCAACGTACCGGTCAGCGGAACCCTGCGGGCCACCAGTGGCGGCCACCTCGGTGGCGGCGTTGCAGCGGCAGACGATGGGCACCATCGACAAACCCGGCGGCACGAGCACCGGGGCGCACGCCCTCACGCGGACTCTGCCGGTCGGCCTGTACCCGTCCTGCAACCCGGTGGAGGTCGCCGCGCTCACGCACTCGGGTGAGGCGCTGGGGGCGGCCTGGCTGGGTGCCACGGTGGTTCGCCTCCTTGCCGCAGGGAATCGCCTCAGCGAGGCTTTCGAGAGCAGCCGAGCAGGTCGCCCTGGTAGGGCTCCGGGAAGCCGTCCCGGGTGACCTGTCCGGGGCCGACGCCGGCAAGCGAGGCGAACCACTCCGGCAGTGGCGGCGGCATCGGGTCCTCGCCCTTGAGCCAGGATTCGATGTGGGCGTCTCAGAAGGCCGCGACACGCTGCCGCGCGGAGGTCGTCATGACGAAAAGTTGTCGATGCTTCACTGGTCAAGCCAGTACGCAACGCAGAGAATCAGCCCCGTGACCGAGAATTTGCACCAGTTGGCGGCACTGCTGCAGGCTCGCGACGACCTGGATGCCCGGATCGCGGCGCTCACCGGGCGATCAGCTCGGCCGGGTGACATCGGCGAGTTCATCGCCGCTCAGGTGTTCGACATCGAGCTGGCCCGTACGGCGATCCAGGCCGGCTACGACGGCATCTTCCGATCCGGTCCGCTCGCCGGTCGCACCGTGAACGTCAAGACCTACGGCGACGCGTTCACCGGCATCGACATCAGCCCACATCCCTGCGACTTCTACCTGGTGTTCAGCGGCCCGCCGCGGCCTGTGGGCGTGCAACACCATCGGTGGCAGATCTCGGCGGCGTACCTCTTCGACACCCGTATTCTGATGGAGACCTTGACCGGCCGGGGCGTCAAGATCGGCATCGCGACCAGCATGCGCCGGGGTGACCTCGAGGCGGCTCAGATCTTCCCCGGGACCAACCCGAACGCGCCCCTGCGCCTGTCGTCCGAGCAGGCCGCCCTGTTGTCCCTGTTCGCCGAGGGACACGCAGCCGTGTCTCGAACGGCCCTCGACGTTGACGATCACCGGGAAAGGCGACACGAGTTCGCGGACTGGCTCAAGACTGGTGGACTTCCCGACCTGACCGGTGGCACAGGCGCGGCGTGAGCCGCGTGTTCATCTGCCACAGCGGCCTTGATCGCTGGCAGCTCCGCTGGCTTGTCGTCGGCGTGTCGAGTCGCTGAGCTGTCAACGATGCGACGGCGGGACGGGAAGCGGCGCCCGCAGACCGGCACTACCGCGGTCGTTGCAGGGCCGCGGTCACCGCCTTCGCGTCGAAACGGGCCGGGTCGAAGCCGGTCGGACCGTCCAAGTCCAGCCAGTCCAGCCGGTCCTGGTGCTCGGGATGGGTGGGGTCAGCGAGGATCTCGACCAGTTCGGCGTACCCCCACACCCCGCCGCAGTCCTCCGGCGGCGCGGCACGGCGCCCGCCGACACAACGCGGGTACGTCACGGACGCGTCCCGGTCGAGTGCCTTCTCCACGAGGATGTCGTGTTCCCAGTTGTCGCCGAAGTCGTACGTGTAACGCAGCTTGTCCCCGACGGCGCGGGCGACCTGCTCCAGCGTGACCCGCGATGCGGCGCGGTGGCCGAGGTCGGCGTCGGGACGGCCGAAACTGCCGTACGGCGTCTCGAAGACGTGCAGGTGGCTGTCGTTCCAGCCGAAGGCGACCTGGATCAGCTCGTGCAGCCGGGCGAGGGTGACGTCGGCGGGCACCTCGATACGCCGCCAGATCGGTGGGCGGGCGCCCCGCAGGCTCACCTTGATCTGGTATATCGGCGCCGGGCCGTCGGACTTCTTGCGCTTCGCGGGCAGGTTGGTGGGGCGACGCTGGGCTGGTACGGCACCGCCCCGCCGCCCCGAGGCCAGGAGGTCAAGCAGCGCGGAGATCGAGGCGACGTCCAGTTCGCCGTCCTGCAGATAATGACCCCTCCTGCGCCGGGCCACGGGAAGCGTCCGGATCCGGCTGCGGAGCAGCGGGGCAAGCACGCGGTAGCCGGGGCCGTCTTCGTCGACGAGTTCGTCCAACGCCTCCGGGTCGGAGCGGTCGTGGTCGGCGCGGGCGTTCAGGGCGTCCTCCACCGCACGGCGGAAGTCCGCCGGTCGGAGCTTCTCCTCCGTCACGTCGACACCACCGGCGTGCAGGTCCGACATGAGCGCCTCGCGCGCCTCGCCCCACCGGTCCGCGTCGATCAACAGGATCTGACCGGCGGCACCACAGTCGCAGTCGTCCAGTGTGACGGCGACAACGTGGCACCGACCGGCCCGCTGGAACCCGCCGGCCAGCAGGAACGTCTCGCCCGCCGGATCGGCGAAGCGGATGCACTCCTCGACCGTGACCGGGGCGTCCAGTTCGGCGAGCCAGGGTGGTGCGTCGACGCCGGCATCGGCCAGCCGCCGGGCCGCCTCCGCCCCAGCCCGGCGGACCTCGCCGTCCGCGACCGAGGCGATTCCCGCCAGCATTGCCCGCGCCGCCGGGGTGGCCTGCGCCTCGAACGTCGGAACGAACAGGTCCTGCAACGCCCGGTCGAAGTCGTCGCCGAGGGCGGCCCCGATCGCCAGCAGCATCGAGGCGGCGATCTCCACCTCCATCGGATCCTGCATGGCGTCGATGTCGACCGACTGCGGGAGCAGGTCGCCGATCTGCTCCGGCGTAGGCTGCGCTCCGGCGCAGTTCGGGCAGTCGCACTCCTCCGGCGCGCCCACCACGACGAGCGGCGCACCGCCGCGTACTGATCGCTTCTTTCCGTTGCGGCGTCGACCACGGCTCACTGGACTCACGCGGCACAGTCTGCGCACCCGACCGGACCGACCGCAAACCGGGACACGCCGAAAACGAGGACGCTCCGCACCGCCGCCACCCGTTGGGCGCCGAGTAGGGCCAGGGGTTTCAGGCGGTGAGCGCGCTGCGATGGGCGTTGACGACCCAGGCGTCCGGTAGAGCGATCCACTCGTTGTCCCCCACGCGCACCACCGCGCCGTCCAGCTTGGGCAGCAGGGCCGGGTCCTCCATCGGGCAGAGCAGCCACACGTCCCCCGCCCCACCGCGGGCGGCGTCGGCCAGCTCGTAGAGCCGGTCCACCGCCCGGTACCGCGCCAGCACCGCCGCGTCGTACAGCAGCACCGGCCCGTCGCCAGCACGCAACTCCGCACGCAGCGTGGGCACGGCCAGGTCCCAGGCCTGCTCCACGTACTCCCCCAGCTTGATCGCCGCCCGCGAACCCGGTTCGGCGACGTCCGCGCCCAGGACCGTCTCCCAGGTCGGCTTCGGACGGGCGTCCACTTTGGCGTGCAGATGCTGCAGGAAGCGGGCGGCCACGTTGACCGGCCGCACCTCGAAGCGCCGGACCAGCTCCTCCCGCGCCAGCCCGTACCGGGACAGTCGTACGGTCAGCGCCCGGAACCCACCGGCGGACCGCGCGCCGGTCAGCCGCTCCTCGGCCCGCATCGCCGCCGCCAGCTCCGGGGATTCGGCCGTCCAGCGGCTCGGCGCGCTGGTCGCCGACGGGCGGCGCTGCATGATGGACACCGACGACGAGCCGGCGCGGGCCGGCGGCGGCACGTACCGGTCGCGCTCCCAGCGCAGCTCGAAGCCGGCCTCGGCGAGCAGCCGGTCCAGCGCGGGATGCTCCGGCAGGGGCGCAAGATCCGGGAACCGCGCCTCGACCCGCTTCTTGACCTGCTCCGGAGTGAGGCCGCGCCGCCCCTCCGACGTGCTGGCCGGCGGCACCACGCCCGCCTGGGCCAGCCGCAGCGCCCGCACCGGATCCAGGTCGTACGGGTAGACCTCCAGCCGGGCGGTCGCCGCGGCCCGCTCCGAGGCCACCGCGGCGAGCAGCACCCGCCGCCGCTCGTCGACCGCGTCGCCGGCCCCGCCGGGCGCGGTCACCGCCGCGAGGGTACGCAGCACGGTCGCCGCGCTGGGCAGCACTTCGCTGGCCGCGAGCCTGTCGGCGGCCTTGCCGAGGGCGTCGGCGTAGTCCAGCAGCGCCGGTGCGGCCGGAGTGTCCGGGGCGTCGTCCTCGCCGGCTTCGAGGGCGACCAGCAACCGGTCGCCGCGCGGGTTCGGCTTGCCGTCGACGTCCTGACGGGCGTGCCGGCGCAGCAGCAGGCGCGGCTCGTCCTCGATCGCGTCGACCTCGACCGCGGCCCGCACGGCGGCAACCGCGACCGCGAGGCGCAGCGCGTCGCCGGTGCGCACCGATCCGCGGCTGGTGAGCAGCGCGGTGGCCAGTTCGGCGACGCCCATCACCCGGCCACCGTCGCGCAGCAGCTCGATGATCTGGGTACGCAGGCTGCCGACGACCGGGATGCCGTGCCAGCGCTTGCGCTGCTTGCCGAGGATCTGCGCGACCCGCCCGGGGGTGACCCCGACGGCAGCGGCGACCTGCGGCTGCTGCGGCCAGAGCGGCAGCGCGGGCAGGGCGCCGGAGTCGTCGGGCAGGTTCAGCAGCAGCCGGGTCGCCTCGACCTCGGCGGCGTTGCGGGCGTTCTTGACCGGCACGAGCAGGGTGGCGATCGCGTCGAGGCCGACGCGTACCAGGTCGGCGTCGCCCGCCCCGGCGGTGGTCTCCGTGGCGACCTCGGCGGTGGCGGCCTTGCGGGCGGCGGCCGAGGTGGGGATGGTCTCCCGCTCTCCCAGCCGGGTGCGCCACTCCTTGACCCGGCGCTGCAGTTCCTTGCGGGTCTTGGCGCCGAGGCCGGGGAGGGTGGCGAACTTGTTCGCCACGCCGAGCAGGTCGCCGACGGTGTTGGCGTTCAGGCGGTGGGCGGCGGAGACCGCACGCGGGGTCAAGCCCGCCGCCTCCAGGGCGGTGGCGCGGGTGGCCTTGCCGGCGGCCTCGTCACGGGCAGCCTCGGCGGCGTTCTCGTCCGGCTCGTCGGCGGAGATCTCCGGGTGATCGCTGCCGACCGGGGTGCTCGCGTCGGAGCGGCGGAACACCTGCTGCCACCCATCGCGCATGTCCTTCAGCGACGGGAACCGCTCCCGGTGGTCCCGGTGCAGGGCCCGCTGGAAGAACTCCACCAGGCCGTCGCGGATCGCTGTGTCGAATGCCTCGACCGCCAGCACGGGCGGGCCGTCGGTCAGCTGCGGCTCGGTGCCGCCGTCGCCCCAGACGGGGAGTTCGCCGGAGGCCATCTCGTGCAGCGTGACCGCGAGGGCGTACCACTCGGCGTGCTTGTCGTAGACCTGCCGGGTGGCGCTGCCGAGGAACGGGTCCAGATAGCGCGGGGTGCCGGCGGCGATCTCCTTGACCGAGACGGCGGCCAGCGAGAAGTCGAAGAGCACGAGCTGCCGGGTGCGGTTCGGGCGGATCCGGATGGCGATGTTGTCCGGCTTGATGTCGCGGTGGTAGACGCCCTCGCCCTCCAGGTAGTCGAGGGCGCCGAAGAGGTAGTCGCTGTAGGTCTCCAGCTCGTCGACGGTGAGCCGGCCGTCGTCGCGCAGCTTGCGGGCCAGGGTCAGCTCGCCGGCGTGCTCGAGTACCACGACGGTGCGGTTGACGATCTGCAACGGCTCGGGGCGGGCCAGCCGGATCACCCGGGAGTCGGTGAGCGGGCCGAGCACCCTGGCCTCGTGGGCCAGCCGGGCGCCCTTCTCGTCGGAGAGGCCGACCTTGAGCACCTCGTCCTTGCCGGTGCGCTCGTTGTGGGCGAGGAAGGCCCGGCAGGTGGAGCCGGTGCCGAGTCGCTTCTTGATGGTCCACTCGCCGACGGTGTCACCGCCCCTGGCTTCCAGCGGGTCGACCGGCTCCGGCTCCTCCGGATGCACCGACTTCTCCGGCGGGCTGGTCAGCTCCTCCTCGACCACCTCCAGCATCTCGACGAAGTCGGCGACCGTGGTGAGGCGCTGGACCGGGACCGGCGCGGTGGCGGCCTGGATCAGCTCGTCGGCGAACTCGGTGATGCCGTCGGCGACCGAGGAGGGGCGCAGACCGTTGTCCCGGGCGATCCGGGAGAGCAACTCCTGACGCTTCGCGGCTGGCGGCTGGTTGGTGAGGATCAGGTATGCGAGCGCACCGAGACCGAAGACGTCCATCGCGACCGGGTCCGGCCGCGGCGCGGTCAGCTCCGGAGCGAGGTACGCCTCGGCGGAGCGCTCGATGTGCGAGGCGGCGTGCGAGGAGAGCGTCAACGGGTCGGCGCTGCTGGCCCCGGTGGTGTCCGCGGCGCGGGTCGCCGTCTGCCAGTCACTGATTTGCAAATGAGGCGTCAGCCACGCCTCATCCTCGCTGCCACCCCGGCGGATGCGACCCGGGCTGACGAGGACGCTGCGCGCGGAGAGCGCGCGGTGATGCAGCCGCCGGCGGTGCGCGTAGGCGACCGCCTCGGAGAGCTGACGGATCATGGCCAGCCGGCTGAGGGCGTCGAGGCGGGCGCCGTACTGGGCCACGTAGTGGTCCAGCCGCATCGAGCGGGGATCGTGGCGGAAGATCAGGGCCGGCCCGGCCTCGTGCGACTCCATCGAGTCGACCCGCACGATGCCCGGGTGGTTGATGTTGTGCAGCGCGACCATCTCGCGCTTGGCGGCGCGTTCGATGCTGGCCCGCTCGGCCTGCACCGCGTTGCGCTCGACGAGGTAGATCCGGATGCGCCGGTGCTCGCGCTCCAGCTTCTTGTGGCGGGCGTGGTGGTCCTGCCAGGTCGGGCCGAGGTCGAACGGACGGCTTTCCAGCTGCCACATGCCGATCTCGTAGTGCTTACGGCTGCGCGCGATGCCCACTGCCTCGAGCAGGTCCGGGAGTGCCGCCGATAGTTCCTTCGTGACCCGGTGCTTCTCGTCCTGCGGAGGCCGTTGCAGCAGCGAGCCGATCGTCGGCAGCGGCCCCGGCTGGTGACCGGGGGCGGGCTCGGGGCCGAAGATCCCGTGCAGGTGGTGCTCCGACAGGCCGATGTGCAGGCCCGGCTTGGAGAGGAACACCGCCGCCTGCACGAACGGGATCTTGATCGGCGGCCCCTTGCGCTGTGCGGCGGCGACCTGCAGCAGGGACTTGAGCTTCTTGGCCTTGCCGTCAGCCAGGTGCAACGGGTTGTCGAAGGTGCGGGTGCCGTTCGGGCTGTGCAGGATCCAGTTGGAGCCGCTCGAGGTCAGCCGCCCGGTGAGGCTCTTGACCTCGATGAGGTAGAGCCCGCCGGGCGCGGCGACCAGCAGATCAACCTCGTAGGGATGGCCGGTTTGGGCGGTGAAGGTGAAGTTCGACCAGGCGCGGTAGGGCTCGGTGTCCGGCAGCAGCACCTGGACGTGCGCCAGCGCCTCCCGCTCGTGCGTGAACTGCGACGGGGTGATCGTCGTCCACCGGCCCTCCTGCATGTCGACGATCCTAGGCCCCCCGCTCAGAGCCTTCAGACCCCGCCGATGATCTAGGCTCACGGCACGCAGGGTGTACGAAGACCCGACGGCATGCGTGAAGACCATTGGCCATCGGGTCCCTCGCCGTCCCTAACCGGCATGCCACATTGGCGCACTTCGGCTGATCGTCCGCAGGACGATGTCCGGGTCGGCGAGGACTCCGATCAGTTTCCGGGTGACGGCCACCGCTAGGGGCCCCCAGGTCGGGTGGCCGATCATGGTGTGGCAGGCCTGGAGACCGATCTCCGCCAGTTCCCGGCGGGTCAGCTCGATCTGCCGTGAGCGTTTCTGCTGCTCGGCCAACGCGCCGCGGATCCGGCGAAGCAGTTCGCCCTGCTCGTCGGTGACCCGTCGCATCACCTCGACCGCCCACGTCCACGTCTGCACGAGGACCAGCAGGTCGGCTCGGTCCTGGGCATGGTCCGCAAGCAGCAGTTCGTGGTGGCAGACGGTCACGGCGGCAGCGGCATCGCCCTCATCCAGGAGCAGGCGGGCCAGTAGGCCCGCCCCGATGGGCGCCGAGCGACCGCGACCGTCGCCGGCGCTGCCGGCGGCGAGCAGCCTGTTCAGCTGTCCCCGCGCCGCGTCGATGTCGCCATCGGCGTAGCAGAGGGTTGCCAGGAACTCGTCGGCGCCCGATTCCGCCGGGCTGGCGCCGTGCTCCCGTAGACGTAGTTCCTCGGCGGCGGCCCTCAGCTCGGAAATCGGCGCACGGGCCGTTATCAGCCACGAGATCCGCTGCCGCTGGTGCAGCACCGGCGTGACGGTCCCGGGTGTGAGGGGTTCCGGCATGAGGGCCAGGAGTTCCGCGAGTCGGGTCCACTCTCCGGCGGCCGCGCCCGCCAGCAGGGCCTTGCGCAGGGCCGCCACGGTGAGGTCGTCGCCGAATCCGACGCTCGCCGCCCGGGTTTCCGTGACCGCGGCGAAGTTACCCAGCGCTTCGGTCCAGTAGCCGGCCCGAGCCAGTTCGATCGCGAACTCCTCGCGGAGTCGGCTGCCCCTTCCCCCGAGGACCAAGCCGGCGGCGAGCCGGTTCTGCAGGCGGGTGTGCCGGAACCGGTACGCTCCGACGCCGTGCCGCAGCAGGCCCACTGTCTCCATGTACCTGAGGAACGCCAGTAAGCGGTACGGCGTCCGTCCCCTGGCGGTGAGCACGACCCGGGCCACGGAGAACTGGACCCAGGCACCACCTGCGCGTCGGTGCAGCCACCAACCCAGCCCCAGGCCCGTCCCGGCGGATATCAGTTGCGCGAGCGACGGTGATCCAGACAGCACACCGGTCAGCCGCAATGCGGCCACGCCAGCGAGCACCCGGACGACTGCCAAGACGACGGCCGGTACCGCTGATGCAACGATGGCCGCGCGGTCCTCGCGGACGGTCTCGACGGCGCTCATGGCGTCGAGTTCGGCGGCGGGAGCTGCGAAGTCGACCCGCAGACCGGACCGGGCGGCCTGGTAGACCCACCACGCAGCACCGAGCACGACCGCGCTCCGCGTCGGGACGGACCACGGCGGCAATCCGGGGATCCGGTCTAACAGCGCGACCAGCTCCGGGGACGGTGTGACCAGCCACAACAGCGTCCACGCCAGGAGGCCCAGAAACAGGCCGCCGATCAGGCCGTCGCGTAGCCCGTCCCGAAAGGCCCGCAGGCCGCCGACGAACACCATTCGGGTCGGGGTGCTGCCAGACGCCCGGGCAGCGCCACCGCGCATCATGGCGCGGGATGCGGCCAGCACAGAGGCCGCGACGGCGAAGCCGCCGGCGTTGCGGGCGACCATGTAGAGGAGGTCGCGGCTCGTGGCGTCCGTGACGATGCCGGCCATCGACGTGAGGGCGTCGCGGGCGAGCGTCAGGGCAAGCCACACCGCCAGCCCGGTGCGGAGGCCGTCGACGAGCGCCCAGAAGGGTCGTGGCAGCGCGGCGGACAACTGCCACCAGCGAAACTCACGGAGGTCAAGCGACTCCATGTGCGCGGCCAGGAACGACAGGTACCGGCGGGCCTTGTCCGGTTCCCATCGCTGCAGTCCCTGACCACCCCGGCGTGACCGCAGCGCGGCGTCGACTGCGCGGGTCAACAGTTCATCCTCCACCGATCGGCGACCCCTCTCCGCAGCCAGCGGGACGAGCTCGCGGGGATCGGTGCCGGGTTGATCGAAGGCGCTACGCGCCATGGCCACCATCAGCGGCGTCGACAACGCCGTGGTCAGCTCCGCGTCCGTACCGATCTTCGTCGCGACGCTCGACCAGTTGTCGGCTTGATGCAGCGGGGCTGCGTCGACCAGATAGTCCGCAACCTCGGCGGGCGTCAGCGGTTCGAGCATCACCACGGCGGTTCCGCGTAGCTTCTCTCCCTGGGACAGGTACCGGTCGTACACAAAGGACCGGCAGGTGAGGACGAACCGCTGGGTCGGTAGCGCGTTGAGTTCCTCGAGGCAGGCGGTGAGGCGTTCCTCAGGCACCTCGTCCAGCCCGTCAAGGACCGGCACGACGAGGTTTGTCTCGACGAGGTCCCGCAACACCGCGTCTCGGCGGGGATGATCGGCCGCGACCTGCGGGAATCGGCGGGCAATCCGGTCGACGAGCCAGTCGTGGAAGGCCTCCCGTCCGGGGTCCCACGACTCGACCGGCACCAACACCGGGACGGGCATGTCCGGCTCACGGTGCAACGGCAACTCTCGGGCCATTCGCAGCGCGATGATCGACTTGCCGGATCCGGGCGGTCCCAGCACGAGTAGCCGTCCGGACGGAATGGCCCGGTAGCGGCTCCACAGCCTGCCGTTGCGGCCAGAGAGGTCCATCGGACCCGCATCGCTGGACCGGCCGATCGCCCGCCAGGAAGGGAAGAACCGCTCTGGCCCGTTGCGCCACCGCACCGGCAGCGGATACGGCTCGTCTACGGCACGGAGCAACGCTTCGTCGGTCGGATCGCGACGGATCAGCTCGGCGAGTTCATCCGCGGCCGCACGCCGGTGCGCGGCGGCCGGTGATATTGCCTGCCGATTCGTCGTCACCTGGTCCAGGACGACGTAGACGGCAAGGACACCGGCGATGACACCCCAGGTCCAGTTGACCTTTTCGAAGTCGTAGCGCAGCCAGACCCAAGCGGTCCCGGCTGCCGCCAGGACAGCGACGACGGCCAGTAGTCCCCACTTCCACATCCGACGCTGCACCGCATGATTGTGATCGACTTCCGCGCCGCCTGTGGTACACACGCCCCAGGTTCGGCAGCAGCAGACTGGGTTCCTCGACGGCGGAGCGGCGGACACCCGGTGCGGCAGGCTGGAGTCAATCGTCGCCCGGCCCACCTCCGGTGCCGAGGCGCCGGGTAACGGTGGCTTGGCACAACCTCGCAGCCGGCCGGTGAGGCAGCGGCAGGACTATGGCGCAGCGGCGCCAGCGCGGCCCGTTGCGCGCGACAGGTCAGCTCGGCACGTCGCGGTGGCGGAAGGCGGCCGTACCGGCGGCGAGCAGGGCCACCGCCACGGCGGTCAGCACGACCAGCGGCAGCGCCGTCGCCTCGACCGCCGGCACGGACGGGACGTGGGTGTACGGGGACAGGTTCAGCGCGGCCTGCGGCAGTTCGAGCACCGCGCCGAGCTGGCCGAGCAGCAGGAAGACCAGCAGCGCCGTCCAGGACAGCGCCACCGACCAGCGGGGCAGCAGGCCGAACAGCGCGGTCACCACGCCGACCACCACGAGCAGGGCCGGCAGCCGCAGCAGCGCGGCGCCGCCCAGGTCGACGGCGCGCCCGACCGGGTCGCCGGCGACCAGGCCGTGCCCCAGGCCGGTGGTGAGGCCGGCGAGCAGCACCAGGGCCAGCGCGCCGAGCGCCGCGGCGGCCACCTGGGTGCCCAGCCAGCGGCCCCGGCTCACCCCGGTGGCGAGGACGGCCTCCAACACGCCGTCGGACTCGTCGCCGCGCACCCGCAGCATGGCCTGCACCACGTACGCCCCGATGGTCAGCGCGAACAGCCCGAGCATGGCGGCCAGGTACGCGTCGACCAGGTCGGCCCCGCCGCCCATCGCGGCGATCGCCTCGGCGGCGGCCGGGTTCTCCTCGATCATGGCGTTGAACTCGTCGGCGGCGATGCCCATCGAGAACCCGAGCACGGCCACCCCGACCGCCCAGCCGAGCAGCGCGCCGCGTTGCAGCCGCCAGGCCAGCCCGGCGGGGCTGAGCAGCCCGGACGGGGCGTTCGCCGGACCGCGCCGGGGCGCGACCAGGCCGGCGCCGATGTCCCGCCGCTCGGCCAGCGCGTAGGCGGCCACCACCGCGGCGAGCAGCAGCGCGACGGGCAGCGCGAGGACCCACCAGCGGTCGTCGACGTAGGCGCGCACCTGGTTGCCCCAGCCGAGCGGCGAGAGCCAGGACGGCCAGGCGCTGACCACCCGCAGGCCACCGTCGGTCTGGTCGCCGAGCACGTCGCCGGCGGCGCGGAGCAGGAAGGCGACCCCGACGACGGCGGCGGCGAGCGCGTTCGCGCCCCGGGAGGTGACCGAGAGCTGGGACGTGACGGCGGCGACGCCGGTGAAGGCCACCCCGACGCCGCCGATCGCGCCGGCCGCGACGAGCGAGCCGGCCAGCGGCAGGCCGGCGGCGGCCAGGCCGGCGGCGAGCAGGGCGGCGGCCGCCACGTTCGCCGCGACGACCACCAGCAGCGCGGCGGTGAGCAGCGCGTACCGGCCGACCACGGAGGCGCCGAGCAGCTCCGCCCGGCCGGTCTCCTCGTTCTGCCGGGTGTGCCGGACCACCGCGAAGGTGCTCAGCAACGCGAAGATCAGGGCCAGCGTGACGTACGTTTCGGCGACCACCACCGCGCCCAGGTCGGTGCCGGCGATCGGCCCGTTGAACGCGCGGGCGACCAGGCTGGACGCCGAGGTGGTGGCGTAGCCGACCCGGGCGGGCTCGTCGGGGTAGATGCCGACGACGCTCTCGGCGAGGGCGTAGCCGAGCAGGGGCGCGCCGAGCACCCAGATGGCGAGCCGGACCCGGTCGCGGCGCAGCACGAGCCGGGCCAGCGCGCCGGTGGCGGTGAGCGTGCTCATCGGGCACCCGCCCGGCGGCCGTCCAGGCGGGCGGCCTTCCCGGCCGCCTCGGCGGCCGGCCGCTCGTCGCCGTAGTGACGCAGGAACAGCTCCTCCAGGGTGGGCGGGGCGCTGGTCAGGGCGCGGACACCGAACCGGACCAGGTGCCCGAGCAGCTCGTCGAGGTGGGCGGGCTCCACCTCCAGGTGGGTACGCCCGTCGACCTCGCGCACGTCGTGCACGCCGGCCAGCGCGTCCAGCCCGGTCAGCGGCCGGGCGGTCTCGACCGTCACCGCGGTGCGGGTGAGGTGCCGCAGCTCGGTGAGGGTGCCGGACTCGACGGTGCGGCCCTCGCGGATGATGCTGACCCGGTCGCAGAGCGCCTCGACCTCGGCGAGCACGTGGCTGGAGAGCAGCACGGTGGCGCCGTCGGACTTGATCCGCCGCACCTCGTCCTGGAACACCGCCTCCATCAGCGGGTCGAGCCCGGAGGTCGGCTCGTCGAGCACGTACAGCTCGACGTTCGATGCGAAGGCCGCGACGATGGCGACCTTCTGCCGGTTGCCCTTGGAGTAGGTGCGGCACTTGCGGGTGGGATCCAGGTCGAAGTGCTCGAGCAGCTCGTCGCGGCGCCGCCGGTCCAGGCCGCCGCGCAGCTTGCCGAACAGGTCGATCGCCTCACCGCCGGAGAGGTTGGGCCACAGACTGACGTCACCCGGCACGTACGCCAGCCGGCGGTGCAGGGCGACCGCGTCGCGCCACGGGTCGGCGTCGAACATCCGCACCTGGCCCGAGTCGCGCCGCAGCAGGCCCAGCAGGATGCGGATGGTGGTGGACTTGCCGGAGCCGTTCGGGCCGAGGAAACCGTGCACCTCCCCCGCCTCGACCCGCAGGTCGAGCCCGTCGAGCGCCCGGACGCTGCCGAACGTCTTGACCAGGTTGCCGATCTCGATGACGGGCATCGCCCCTCCTGCCGTTGACACCTCGACGAACCCCACTGTACTGACCGGCGGTCAGTTCTCTCAACCGTGACCCCGGCCACCGGTCAGGACGCGGGCTAGGCTTGCCGGCATGACCGCCGAGCCCGCGGACGACACCCGCACCCGGATCCTGCGCGCCGCGCTCGATCTGTTCGCCGAGCACGGCTACCAGCGCACCGCGCTGCGGCAGATCGCCGACCGGCTGCGGCTGACCAAGGCCGCGATCCTCTACCACTTCCCGACCAAGGAGCAGCTGCTCACGGCCCTGGTCGAGCCGCTGGTGTCCGACCTGGAGCGGCTGCTGGACGCCGCCGAGGCGCTGCCGGCCGAACGGGCCCGGTGGACCGTGCTGGAGGGCTGGGTGGACATCATGCTCACCCACCGCCGGCCGCTCGGCATGCTCTTCCACGACATCGCGCTGATCACCCGCGGCGACACCTTCAACCGGCTGATGCGCATCGCCATGCGGGCCAACGACCTGATCGCCGGGCCGGACGCCGGGCGCCGGGAGCGGGTCCGGGCGGTGCAGACGGTCGCCATGTGCAGCGACCCGGTGGTCTTCTTCGCCGACGTGCCGGACGAGGTGCTGCGCGCGGACATGCTCGACGGCGCACGGAGGCTGCTGGCCGTGCCCGGCACCGAGGCCGCCGTCGCCGGGACGGTGGGCGCGCCCGGGCGCCGGCGCCGACCGGGCCGGCCCCGGGCGCTGGGCCACGAGCAGGTCGAGGCGGCGCGTCGGATGCACGCCGCGGGCACCCACTCGGTGGACGACATCGCCGCCGCGCTGGGGGTGTCCCGGGCCACCGTCTACCGGCACCTGGGCCGGGTCGCCGGGCAGAATAATGAGACGGTTTAGCGACGGTTTCGAGACGGTTGTGGGACGGCTTCGCCGGCCGCGGCCGCACGGTCGAGCAGCGCCTGTTCCAGCAGCGCGGACTGCGCCACCGAGCCACCCCGGACGGCGAGACTGCGCCGGGCAGCGCGGTAGAAGCCGTCCCGTGCCTCGTTGACCCGGGAGAGCACCCCGGCCATGTCGGGTTCCGGGTCGGCGATGCCCCGGGCCAGCCGCTCCAACTGCCACACCGCGTCCCGCCAGACCCTGGCCGCGGCGACCGTCGCCTCGTCGCCGAGCAACAACATGTTCTCCCAGGCGATGGTGCGCCGGGCGTCCGTCTCGGCAAGCTTCGCCAGGCCAGCCTCCCGGTCGATCGGGTGGCTGTGGGACTCCGGCCGGCGGTCGGCGGTCATCCGCAGTGCGACGGCGTGGCTCTCCTTGACGGCGTGCGCGTACTCGACGTACGCGTCGAGCCGCCGTTCGTCCCACCGGATGCTCTGGTTGCGCCGCCACCGGGCCCGGTCCGCCAGCGACGTGGCGAGAATCGTGCCCAGGGTTCCGACCAGTACGCCCAACAGCGCGGGGAGCTGCGCCAGCAAGGTGCCCACGCCGCCGAGGCTGTCATGCGCCGGCAAGCTCACGCCGGACCGGCACGACGACGGGTCAGGCGGCCAGCGCGGCCGTCGCGACCGGGCAGGGCGTTTGACCACGCCGACGGTCGCGGCGGGTCTGCCGGGCGGGCCACTCGACAACGAGGGTGATGCCTCAGAGTCATCAAAATGACTCAGAGGCATCACCCTCGCATGGCACACCTCGACCCGCCACGACCCCCGGGCGGATCGCACGCCGGCGGGCCGGGGGTGCGGGGCCGGTTCAGTGCGCGCGGGACGCCGCCGGGCGGCGGTCGTGCGGGGCCGGTTCAGGGCGCGGGTCGCGGTCGTGCGACGTCGGGCAGCCGGTGAACCAACGCCGGGCGAGGACCAGCGTCGGTCACGGCCGCCCGGGCGCCGGCCGGCGTACGCATTCCGCGCCACCGGCGCCAGCGCGGCCCACGTGTGCACCCGCGCCACCGGGTTGATCGCCGCGAGGCCCGGGCGGAGTTTGATCGCGGCAGCGGCGGGTAGCCGGACCGCCCGTCCTGCGGACGGGACCCGGACCCCGGACGGGCGGTTCGGCACAGGGATCGGGCAGGACGGGAGTGGTGGCGGTGGGTCCGGTGCCCCGGGCGAGCGGTGGCCGCTGAGGATGTGCGGAATCAGCGGCGAGGCGAGGTTCGACGGCTCGACGCCGGACGCCGCGGCGGTCACCCGGATGACCGAGGCGATGCGGTCGCGCGGCCCGGACGGCGAGGGGTTGTGGCGCGACGGCTGGGTGACCCTCGGGCACCGCCGGCTGACCATCATCGACCTCTCCGACGCCGGCGGCCAGCCGATGGTCCGCGAGGACCTCGGCCTCGGCCTGGTCTTCAACGGCTGCGTCTACAACTACCCGCAGCTGCGCGACGAGCTGCGCGCCGCCGGGTACACGTTCCACTCCACCAGCGACACCGAGGTGATCCTGGTCGCGTACGCCCACTGGGGGGAACGCTTCGTCGACCACCTGGTCGGCATGTTCGCGATCGGCCTGGTCGACCGGCGGCGGCGCCGCCTGCTGCTGGCCCGCGACCGGCTCGGCATCAAGCCGCTCTACCTCGCCGAGGCGCCCGGGCGGCTGCGGTTCGCCAGCACCCTGCCGGCGCTGCTGCGCGCTGGTGACGTCGACACCGGGATCGACCCGGTGGCCCTGCACCACTACCTGTCCTGGCACTCGATCGTCCCGGCGCCGCGGACCGTGCTGCGCGGGGTGCGCAAGCTCCCCCCGGCCACCCTGCGGGTGATCGAGGCGGACGGGCGCAGCCGGGACCACGTCTACTGGCGGCCGGAGTACGTGCGCGACCCGGCGCACGCCGGCATGGACGCCGCGGACTGGCGGGCCATGGTCGGCGACGCGCTGCGCACGGCGGTACGCCGGCGGCTGGTCGCCGACGTGCCGGTCGGCGTGCTCCTCTCCGGCGGCCTGGACTCCAGCATGATCGTGGCGCTGCTCGCCGAGGCCGGCCAGCACCACCTCCAGACGTTCAGCATCGGCTTCGACAGCCGCGGCGAGGAGACCGGCGACGAGTTCCACTACTCCGACCTGGTGGCCCGCACCTTCGACACCGACCACCGCCGGATCCGGCTCGCCGACGACGACCTGGTCCCGGCGGTACGCCGTACCGTGCTGGCGATGACCGAGCCGATGGGCAGCCACGACGTGGTCGCCTTCCACCTGCTCTCCGAGCAGGTGGCCCGGCACGTCAAGGTGGCCCAGTCGGGGCAGGGCGCGGACGAGGTGTTCGCCGGGTACGGCTACCACCAGCCGCTGGCCCGGGTGCCCCGGGACGGGGCGGCGGAGACGTTCGCCGCCGCCTTCTTCGACCGCGACCACGCGGAGCTGCACCGGGTGGTCAGCCCGGCGTACGCCTGCGGGCACGACGCCAGCCGGGAGCTGCTCGCCGCCGAGCTGGCCGCGCCCGGCGCGGACACCGCGCTGGACGCGGTGCTGCGGCTGGACACCCACCTGATGCTGCCCGACGACCCGGTCAAGCGGGTGGACAGCATGAGCATGGCCTGGGGGCTGGAGGTGCGCACCCCGTTCCTCGACCAGGACCTGGTCGCGCTGGCCGCGGCCTGCCCGCCCGAGCACAAGGTGGCCGACGGCGGCAAGGCGGTGCTGAAGGAGGTGGCCCGCGAGGTGCTGCCGGCCGAGGTGGTCGACCGGCCCAAGGGCTACTTCCCGGTGCCCGCGCTGCGCAACGTCGACGGCCCGGTGCGCCAACTGGTCACCGAGGCGCTGCACACGCCGGCCGCCCGGGAGCGCGGGCTGTTCCGCCCCGAGTACGTCGCCGAGCTGCTGGCCGAGCCGGACCGGGCCGAGGCGGCCGCCGGCAGCAACAAGCTGTGGCAGCTCGGCCTGCTGGAACTCTGGCTCCAGACGCACGACATCCGGTGAGCCATCGGGGCGCAGGCGCCGGTCAGCCGGCGATGGTCTGGGCGGCGACGTGGTCCAGCACGGCGCGGATGTCGCCGCCGGTGTCGGCCATGATGCGCCGCTGACGGGTCGCACCGGTGCCCTCGCCGCGTAGCCGGATCAGTTGCGCGACGGCGTAGTCCAGGTCGCCGTGCCGCGCCAGCGCCGGGGTCACCGCGGCGAACATCTCGTCGACCAGGTCCCACGCCGGCCGGGCGCCGCCGGCGTGCAGGTCGATCAGATCGCCGTCGAGGCCGTCGTGGGCGGCCCGCCAGTGCGCCGCCGAGACCAGGCAGTTGCGGATCCGGGGGGCGGCCACCCCGGAGCGGACGTCGTCGACGGCCGTGGCGACCAGCGCCCGGACCAGGGCGGCCACCAGCACGGTGTCGTCCACGGTCGGGCACACGTCGCCGACCCGGACCTCCACCGTCGGGTACGCCGCCGAGGGCCGGGCGTACCAGTAGACCATCGCCGCGTCGAGCATGATGCCGGCGGCGATCAGGTCGTTCACGGTGCGGTCGTAGTCGGCCACGGAGTCGAAATGCGGCGTCGGGCCGATGCTCGGCCAGCGCTCCAACTGCATCGACCGCCAGCTGGCGTGCCCGGTGTCCCGGCCGTCGTGCAGCGGGGAGTTGGTGGTGATCGCCTGCACCACCGGCAGCCACGGACGCAGGTGGTTGCAGACCTGCACGGCCAGTTCCCGGTCGGGAACCCCGACGTGCACGTGGCAGCCGCAGACCGCCGGGTCGTGCGCCACCGGGCCGAAGCGGCGGGACATGGCGTGGTAGCGCGGCTTGTCCGGCACCGTCCGGTGCGGTTCGTGTACCGGGGTGGCACCGACCGCGACCAGCCGGGCGCCGGCCGCCTCGGCCGCCGCCGCGGCGGAACGCCGCAACCCGACCAGCTGGTCCCGCAACTCCCCCAGGTCGGCGCAGACCGGGCTGACCATCTCCACCATGCTGTGCCGGAACTCCTGGCGGCTCTGGTCCCGGGCGGTGCCGTGCAGGGCGGTGAGCACCCGGTCGGCCACCGGCAGGCTCTCCCCGGTGGCCCGGTCGAGCAACAGGTACTCCTCCTCCACCCCGAGGGTCAGGGTGGTCAGACCGGGGACGCTGGTGGCAACTGCCGGACGGTACGTCATCGGTGGTCGGCGTCCGTTTCGTCGGGCGGCCCGCGCCGCACGGCTGGGCGACCGGCGTTCCCGTCAGCCGGGCCGGGCAAACGTCCCCGAGCGCCCCGGTCCGCGGCCACGGGCACGTCCCCGGGCCGCGCGTCCGCTATCCGCCGGCCCGCGCCGTCACCGCCCGCCGGGTCAGAAAGTCGCGTTCGGCCGCGTTCGCGGTCAGGTCGGCGGCCCGCCGGTACGCCGCCGCCGCCTCTTCCGGCCGCTCGAGCCGGCCCAGCAGGTCGGCGCGGACCGCGTGGAAGACGTGGTAGCCGGCCAGGTCGAGGCGTTCCACCTCGGCCAGCGCCGCGGCCGGGCCGGCCACCTCGGCCAGCGCGACCGCCCGGTTGAGCGCCACCACCGGCCCGGGAAGGTACGCCAGGAGCTGGTCGTACAGCGCCAGGATCTGGGCCCAGTCGGTGCCGGCCGCGTCCGGCGCGGCGCTGTGCACGGCGGCGATGGCGGCCTGGAGCTGGTACGGGCCGGGCTGGTCCCGGCGCAGGCAGCGGCGGACCAGCTCCTGCCCCTGTCCGACCAGCCCGGCGTCCCAGCGCCGCCGGTCCTGTTCGGGCAGCGGCACCAGCGCGCCGTCGGCGGTGGTGCGGGCGGGGCGGCGCGCCTCGGTGAGCAGCATCAGGGCCAGCAGCCCCTGCGCCTCCGGCTCGTCCGGCATCAGCTCGACCAGGAGCCGGCCGAGCCGGATCGCCTCGGCGCACAGGTCGTCGCGGACCAGCCGGGCGCCGGAGGTCGCCGTGTGCCCCTCGGTGAAGATCAGGTAGACCACCGCCAGCACGGTCCGGAGCCGGTCGGGCAGGTCGGCCTCCCGGGGCACCCGGTACGGGATGCCGGCGTCCCGGATCTTCGCCTTGGCCCGGACCAACCGCTGCGCCATGGTCTTCTCCGGCACCAGGAAGGCCCGGGCGATCTCGGCGGTGCTCAGCCCGCCGAGCAGGCGCAGGGTCAGCGCGACCCGGGCGGCCGGGTTCAGCGCCGGGTGGCAGCAGGTGAAGATCAGCCGGAGCCGGTCGTCGCGCACGGGTCCCTCCTCGACGGGTTCGCCGGCGGCGTACAGCAGGGCGGCCTGGGCGTGCCGGTCGGCCCGGGACGACTCCCGGCGCAGCCGGTCGATGGCCCGGTTCCGGGCGGTGGTGATGATCCAGCCGGCCGGGCTGGGCGGCGGCCCGGTCTGCGGCCAGCGGGCGGCGGCGACGGTGAAGGCCTCCTGCACCGCCTCCTCGGCGAGGTCGAGGTCACCGAGCAGGCGGGCCAGGACGGCCACCGCGCGGCCGTACTCCGCGCGGAAGACCTGCTCCACATCGGGCACCGGTTCAGTCTCCGTCTTCGCCCCGGAACGGCCCCGTACCTCGACGCCGGCCTCTCATCCTCTACACGAACCGCCCCGGCCGGAAACGACACGACCGCCCCCGGCGTGCCGCACCGTCGCCGAAACCGCACCACCGGCCGCGGGCGGGGTCACCGGGCGGGTCACCGGGCGGGGTCACCGGAAGCGGTCACCGGTCCGCGCGGCCACGCCCGAAGACGTCGGCTTTACCCCAGCGTCCGGGAATGTCGAGCAGTTCGATCCGCCCGACCTTCACCGGCACCGCCGGCCGGGCCACCAGGTGGTCGCCGCGCGGGTCCATCCCGAGCATCGTGCGCAGCAGCAGCAGCGGCGTCCCGGTGGACCACGCCTGCGGGCTGCACGCCGTCGGGTAGTGCACCGGATACCGGGTCAGCTCCCGGTCGTACCCGGCGAAGGCCTCCGGCAGCCGGCCGTGGAACAGGTCGGCCGCGTCGATGATGCCCTCGGCTATCCGGGCGGCCTCCCGGTCGTAGCCGTAGCGGCGCAGGCCCCACGCGATGAACGAGTTGTCGAACGGCCAGACGGTGCCGACGTGGTAGCCGACCGGGTTGTACCGCGCCTGGCCGGTGGCGAACGTGCGCACGCCCCAACCGGAGAAGAGCCGGGGCCCGAGCAGGTGTTCGGCGATCCTGCCGGCCCGGGACTCGTCGACGATGCCGCTCCACAGCAGGTGGCCGATGTTCGACGACAGCGCGTCGACCTGCCGGCCGTCGGCGTCCAGGGCGAGGGCGTAGTACTCGCCGTCGGCGACCCAGAAGTCCCGGTTGAACCGCTGCTTCAGCTCGGCCGCCTCCCGCTCCAACCGGTCGGCGTACACCGGGTCGCCCCAGAACTGCCGGGCCAGTCGGGCGCCGCGGCGCTTCGCGTCGTAGGCGTTGCCCTGCAACTCGCACGTCGCCCGGGGCAGGCCGGGCAGTCGCCCGTCCCGGTACGAGATCGAGTCCCAGGAGTCCTTCCAGCACTGGTTGTCCAGCCCGGTCCGCTCGTTGCGGCGCTGGTAGCGGACGTACCCGTCGCCGAGCAGGTCGCCGTACTCGTCGATCCAGCGCAGCGCCGCCCGGCCGGCCCGTTCGAGGCGGCGGACGGTGTCGGCGTCGCCGGACCAGCGCTCGTACTCGTCGAGCAGGACCACGTACAGCGGCGTCGCGTCGGCGCTGCCGAAGTACGGCGAGTGCGGCTGTTCCTCGAAGCCGATGCTCTCGCCGTAGCGCAGCTCGTGCAGGATCTTGCCCGGCTCCTCCTCCCGAAAGTCGTCCAGCACCGAGCCCTGGGTCAGGGCCAGCAGGCGCAGCGTGGTGGCGGCGAGGTCGGGGGCGAACGGCAGCGCCTGGAGGCTGGTGAGGATGCTGTCCCGACCGAAGACCGCCATGAACCACGGCAACCCGGCCGCGGGCAGGCTCCGCCCGCCCGTCGTCAGCGGCGTGAACCGCAGCGCGGCGAGATCCACCAGGCTGCGCCGGTAGGTCCGGGTGAGCGACTCGCAGTCGCAGGTCAGTCGGGGCGCCTCGGCGAGCCACCGTTCGAGGTCCCGGCGCAGTTCCCGGCGCGGGCGGACGGGCCGGCCCTCGAGGCTTTCCCGGATGCCCCGCCCGTGCACGCCCAACGCCCTGACCCGCAACTCGGTGACCCATTCGGCGTGCGGTCCGATGTGGACCTCGTAGCTCAACCCGTTCTCGTCGACCTGCGCCGGCGTCGTGCTGGAGACCACCGTCTCGCGCCGGAACTCCGCCCGCTGGTAGCCGAGCCGCAGGCACCCGTCCTCCACCCGCGCGTAGTAGGTCCCCTTCTTGTGCCGCACGTCCTTGATCTCGAACAGGTCGGCGAAGTCGCTGCCGACATCGACCCGGACCCGCAGGTCGACCGGGTCGGCCTGGTGGTTGACCACGATCAGCCGTTCGGTGAGCCCGCCGTCGATCGAGCGCTGGCGGATCACCGACACCGCGGGGTCGGTGAGCGGCGTCGAGGTGGCCGGCACGAGGAAGAAGCGGGCCTCGAAGTACTCGATGTCGTCCACCGTGAGCGGGCTCAGCCGCACCCCGTCGACGGTCAGGATCCACCTGGACAGAAACCGGGTGTCGAACGAGAACAGGCCGGTCGGGATGGTCGGGGAGGCGTCGACGTCGCCGCTCTCCTCGCTGACCACGAACGTGTTGCCGTCCAGCAGCCGGACGAGATCCTCGCTCATCCGGGCCGACTCCGTTCTGCCACGAAGGCTCGCGGGTGGTGCGCGTCCGTCGGCTGCGGCATGACCCGCTCCAGCAACCAGGGCAGCCGCACGTCGCCCTCGGCGGTCAGCTCGTTGCGCACCCACGCCGTGTAGATGTTCGCCTCCCCGGTGACGAACCGGTCGAACAGCGCCCGGTTGACGCGGAGGACGGCGTCGACCTCGCGGTCGGCCCGGGTGACGTGCACGTCCCCGGGTGTCATCGTCACGAACCAACGGTCGACGCCGTGCTCGTGCACGAGGTCGACCCGGAGGGTGCCGCAGGCTCCCTCGAACAGGGGTTCGTGCCCGCGACGGTCGAGCCGGTCGAAGAACTCCGCCGTAGGATCCGACATCAGACTCCCTCTGGTCGGCACTGACACGTCAGCCTCGCGCGGTCCCGAGCGCCCCGTCATCACCCGGACCGGGTGAGATCCGGCCCCGGACCGCGTCGGCCGGCGGGTCCCGCGCCGATCTCACCCTGGCCGGGTGATGCGGCCGCCCGCGGCGGCGGGCGATGCTTTGTCTCGGCCGGCCCGACTCGCTGCGGGGGGTGCTGATGTCGGACACGACCGAGGAGTTCTTCGACCGGCTCGCGCGTCGTGGCGCCGAGCGGCTGCTGCGCAAGACCACCGGCACGATCCGCTTCGATCTGGCGCACGAGCACGGGAACGACCACTGGTTCGTCACCATCAGGAACGGTCAGGTGCTGGTGTCCCGGGAGGACCGTGCCGCCGACTGCGTGATCCACGCCGAGAACGCCCTCTTCGACCGGATGGTTCTCGGCGAGATCAAACCGCTGCCCGCCTGGCTGCGCAACGACATCACCACCGAGGGCGAGTACTGGCCGATCGTGCTGCTCGAGCGCCTGTTCCGGCAGCCGCCCGGGGCCCACCATCCCCGCGAGTTCGTCCGGGAGCGTGGGGGACGGCGATGAGGTCGGACCTGGTCAGGATCCTGGACGGCAACATCTTCGTGGTCAGCTACGGCAGCGGCGACATCGAGTCGTCGCCCGCCGTTCCGTGCGGGTTCTTCTCCTTCGACACCCGGTTCCTCTCCAAGTGGGTGCTGACCGTCGACGGCGAACGGCTGCACGCCCTGGCCACCGACGACCTGAAGTACTTCGCGGTGCGCTTCTTCCTGGTGCCGGGCGAGCCGACCCACTACCTCGACGCCAAGGTTTCGGTCCTACGCGAGCGGTCCGTCGCGGGCAGCTTCCAGGAGCGGCTGACGGTCCTCAACCACAGCGACGAACCGGCCGACTTCACCGTCCGCCTGGAGGCGGACAGCGACTTCATCCCGGTGCTGGGGGTCGCGCAACCCCCGAACCCGGCGGGCCGGACCTACCGCAGCGTCGAGGTCGGTTGCCTGCGGCTCGGCTACGAACGGGAGCGGTTCCGGCGCGAGACCGCCATCATCACCAGCCAGCCGGCCCGGATCGACGAGCACGGGCTGACGTACCAGATCCGGGTCGAGCCACACGGGTCGTGGAGCACCACCCTGCACGTCCGCGGCTCGGTGCTGCGGCCCGACGGCGCGGATGTCCGGGACCGCATCCGCCCACCTCGCCGCCAGCGGAGCGAGCCGCAACTCCAGCGCGACCTCGACCAGTGGCTCGATCGGGCGCCGAAGCTGACCTGCGACTGGCCGGCCCTGACCAGCATCTACCGGCGCAGCCTGGTCGACCTCGCGGCGCTGCGGTACTCGCCGCTGACCCTCCCGGACCAGGCCATGCCCGCCGCCGGCCTGCCGTGGGCCGCCACCATCATCGGTCGGGACAGCATCCTCACCAGCTTCCAGTCGCTGCACATCGCGCCGGAACTCGCCGCCGCGACCCTGCGCATGCTCGGCGTCGACCAGGGCTCCGTGCTGGACGACTTCCGGGACGAGGAGCCGGGCAAGATCCTGCGCGAGTTCCGCTACGGCGAGCGGGCCGCGTTCGAGGAACGGCCGCAATCGCCGTACTTCGGTAGCGCCGACGCGACGCCGCTGTACGTGGTCCTGCTCGACGAGTACGAGCGCTGGACCGGTGACGTGGGCCTGGTGCGGGAGTTCGAGGACGAAGCGCGGGCGGCGCTGCGCTGGATCGACGAGTACGGCGACCTGCTGGGCGACGGGTACGTCCGCTACCAGCGCCGCAACGAGCGGACCGGGCTGGAGAACCAGTGCTGGAAGGAGTCGTGGGACTCGATCTCGTACCGGGACGGCACGTTGCCGGGCCTGCCCCGGGCGACGTGCGAGTTGCAGGGCTACGCCTACGACGCGAAGCGCCGGGGCGCCCGACTGGCCCGGGAGTTCTGGGGCGACCCGGTGTACGCCGACCGGTTGGAGCGGGAGGCGGCCGAGCTGAAGCAGCGGTTCAACCGGGACTTCTGGGTCGCCGACGGCGAGTACTACGCCCTCGCCCTGGACGCCGACGGCCGGCAGGTCGACGCGCTGTCGTCGAACATCGGCCACCTGCTGTGGAGCGGCATCGTCGACGAGTCCCGGGCCGGGAAGATCGCCGAACACCTGCTCGGACCCCGGCTCTTCTCCGGCTGGGGTGTGCGGACGCTGGCCGCCGGCGAGGGCCGCTACAACCCGCTCGGCTACCACGTGGGCACCGTCTGGCCGGCCGACAACTCGTTCATCGCCTGGGGGCTGCGCCGCTACGGCTACGGCCGGGAGGCCGCCCGCATCGCCGAGGGCATCATCGACGCCGGGGACTTCTTCGACGGCCGGCTGCCGGAGGCGTTCGGCGGGTACGACCGCGAGCTGACCCGCCACCCGGTCCAGTACCCCACCGCCTCCAGCCCGTACGCCGGCTCCACCGGGGCCGCGTTCCTGCTGCTGCGGACGGTGCTGGGATTGAAGCCGTACGGCGAGGACCTGGTGGTCGACCCGGAGCTGTCCGAGCGGTTCGGCCGGGTGGAACTGCTCGACATCCCCGGGCGGTGGGGCCGGCTCGACGCCATCGGCAACGTGCACACCGACGCCCGCCGGGCGTAGCGCGCGGGCCCGGCCGGACGTCCGGCCGGGCCCGCCACGGGACCGCCTACGGGTAGTTGGTCAGGTAGGACTGCTGGTGGGCGGCGTTCGCGGTGTCACCGGTGTTGTTGATCACCCGGTTGATCGTGCCGACCCCGCCGAGCGAGACGGTCACCATGTTGGTGAACCGGACGTTCGGGTTGGTCGGCACCTCGAAGGCCCGGTCGGCGACCACCGCCGGGTTGACGTTGAAGAAGCAGTAGCTGCCCAGCCCCCACGCCTGGTGGCTGGTCACCGAGTCGGCCACCTTGTACGCGGCGTAGCCCCGGGTGGAGCCGTTCATCCAGCCGGCCTGGTTCGGCGGGTCGTACGGCATCTCGTTCTGGTAGAAGTAGGTCCGGCCGCCGTTGCCGTTCCAGACGGTCTGGTACTTCTGGTAGTGCTCGACGAAGAGGCCGTACATGGTGACGTTGTCGCCGTTGACGGTCAGGCCGGTGTCGGCGGTGTTGACCGTCCACCCGACGCCGTCGCCGTGGTCGGCCCGCCACAGCCACATGTGGTCGCCGATCACGTTGTCGCTGTTGACGGTCAGCGTGGTGGTGGCCCGGCCGACGCCCGGCCCGCCGATGCGGAAGAAGACGTCGTGCAGCGAGGTCGGGTTGGCCGCGTGGCTGGCCGCCGAGCCGGGCGGGCCGACCTCCATCAGCACCGGCGAGGTGACCTGGCCGGCCTCGAACATGATGCCGGCCACCTTCACGCCGTCCACGTCGGCCACCCGCATCGCCACGGTGCCGTTGTCGGCCTGGATGGTGGCCAGGCCGAGGCCGAGGATCACCGTGTCCGGCCGGTCCACCCGGATCGGCTCGGTGACGTGGTGCACGCCCGGGGTGAACAGCAGGTGCCGACCCTGGGCGAGGGCGGCGTTGATGGTGGCCGCGCTGGTGCCCGGCTGGACCAGGTAGAACTGCGACAGCGAGATGGACGAGCCGGCCGGGGCCTTGCCGTACCAGCTGGTGCCGGTGGAGTTGGTGCGCAGCGCCGGCACGAAGACCCGGTACTCGCCGGTGCCGTCGACGTAGAGGAACGGCTTCTCCCGCACCTGCGGGGTCTGCGCGATGACGGTGTGCGACGGGTTCGGGAAGTGCGGGGCGGGTGCCCCGACGACGCCCTGGAAGACCATGTTCCACACCGACCCGGTCCAGCCGTTGCCGAACTCGCTGTTGCGCGAGTACCACTGCTGCTGGGAGCCGGAGACGACCAGGCCGTCGATGCGGGTGTCGGCCATCAGCCCGCCGCTGGACCAGCCGTCGCCGCCGTTCCAGAGCTGGATCTGGTTCTGCCCGCCGCGCAGGTGCATCCGGCGGTACGGCGCGGCCTGGGACACCGCCCACCGCTCCACGGTCACCCCGGCCGGCAGGGTCACCGACAGGTTCTCCGCGGCCCGCCAGAAGTTCTGGGTGGCGTTGCCGCCCATCCAGAACGCCTCGACCCGGACGTGGCCGTTGAGGTTCACGTCGTCGGGGCTCAGGCCGAGGCCGGCGACCTGGGTGAAGAAGCCGAGGTTGACGTCGGCGGTGTAGCTGCCGGGCTTGAACAGCACCGCGTACCGCTGCGGGCCGAACTGGTTGGTCTCCTGCTGGGTGAACAGGGTGTTCAGCCGGCTCTGGATGGTGGCGGTCGGGGTGGACGGGTCGAAGACGAACGTGTTCGGCCCGAAGTTCGGGTTGCGTGGGTCGGTGGGCGGGATGCCCGGGTCGGTGGTCCCTCCGGTGGTGTTCACCTGGAACTCCCAGAGCGAGTAGCCGTAGCCGGTCCCCCTCGCGGTGCCGTACATCCGCAGGTAGCGGCCGCTGCCGGTCACGTCGAGGGTCTGCACGCCGCCGGCGCCGGTGGTGGTGCTGTAGATCGTGGTCCAGGCGGCGCCGTCGGCGGACGTCTGGAGCTGGAACGCCCTGGCATACGCGGCCTCCCAGTTCAGCACCACCCGGCAGATGGTCTGGGTGCTGCCCAGGTCGACCCGGAGCCACTGGGGGTCGCTGGCCGCGCTGGCCCAGCGGGTCCCGGTGTCGCCGTCCACGGCGGCCGAGGCGGGCAGGCCGGCGTTCTCGGTGGACGAGGCGGTGGCGGGGCGGCCCTGGGCTGCGTTGGCGCTGCCACAGGTGGGCGTGCCGCCGCCGGTCTCGCCGTAGACCTGGAACTCCCAGAGCGAGTAGCCGTAGCCGGTGGCGCGCGCGGTGCCGTACATCCGGACGTAGCGGCCGGCGCCCCTGACCGCCAGGGTCTGCGTACCGCCGGTGCCGGCGGTGGTGGTGTGGATGGTGGTCCAGGCGCTGCCGTCGTCGGAGGTCTGGAGTTGGAAGGCCCGGGCGTAGGCGCCCTCCCAGACCAGGGTGACCTGGCTGATGGTGGCCCGGGCGCCGAGGTCGACCCGGAGCCACTGCGGGTCGCTGAAGGCGCTGGACCAGCGGGTGCCGGTGTTGCCGTCGACGGCGGCCGCGGCGGGGGTGCCGGCGTTCTCGGTGGAGGAGGCGGTGGCCGGGCGACCCTGGGAGAGCAGCACCGGCGCCGCCTGTGCCGGGGGCGTCAGGCCGGTCGGCGCCAGCGCCGCGACGAGCGCGACCACCAGGCCGATGAGGGTACGCCGGCGGGGTCGCCGGCCCGGTGCCGGGCGTACGGATGTAGCGCGAGATGTCATGACTTCGCCTGTCGATAGGGGGTACGGACGCCGGGCATGACGGGGTGACGGGAGGCCGGCCGCGGTGCGGGACGTGGTGCCACCGGGACGGGCACCGCGACCGGAGAGCGCTCTCGGGGAAGTGTTACGGCGCGGTTGCGACGCCGTCAAGACATCGATCTATAACGCTGTTATATATCCCGAAGGTTCGATATGACCGGTCAGGGCCGGACGCCGCCGGCCGCGAGCAGTCGGGCGATCGGCAGGGTGGCCGCCCCCAGCGCCACCGCGTCGACGCCGAGCCGGCACAGCTCGATCGACGCCTGCTCGTACGGCTGGCGCAGCGCCTGCCGGCCGGCGGCCTCGCGTACGGCCGGCAGCAGGTCGCCCAACGCCATCGCGGCCCAGCCGCCCAGCACCACCCGCTCCGGGTTGAACAGGTTGATCAGGTTGGCCACCCCGGCGCCCAGGTAGCCGGCGGTCTCGTCGAGCACCTGGCGGGCGGTGGCCGACGTGGCGGCCGCCTCGACCAGGGCGGCCAGCTGGGACTCCTCGTCGTCCCCCGGCACCGCCCGGCCGCCCCGCGCCTCCCGGTACCGGTCGATGAGCGCCTCGGCCCCGACGTACGCCTCCAGGCAGCCCCGCGCGCCGCAGCGGCAGGGCCGACCCCCGTACACC
>NZ_QGSW01000308.1:0-11309 GCF_003176715.1 Micromonospora sp. S4605 | reverse complement strand
GCCCCACCCCCACTGTCGCCGACCGGACAGCCCACCGCCACCCGGGGGCCCGGCGAGGCCGGAGCCGGGCGATCCCGGCGCAGGTCAGGGCCGGCAGGCGGCGCGCCGGCGCAGGTGGCGGCCGGCCGGGCGGTGACGGCGGAGGTCAGGGCCGCCGGGCGGCGACCCGGCGGTCAGGGCCGGGCGGGCCAGGCGGTGGACGGCGCGGCCGGTGGGCGGTCGCCGACCAGTTCGGCCAGCCGGGCCAGCCGGCGACGGCCGGTGATCCGGTACGCCGGGCCGCCCGCGTCCGGTGCCAGCGGGTCTCCAGCCACCCCGGCAGCGGCCAGCGCCGCGCCGATCGCCGCCTGGCAGTCGGCGTCGGCCGCGCCGAGTCGGAGCAGGAACCCGGCCGGCTCGGCCACCCCCGCCGCGGCCAGCCAGAGCCGCAGCCGCCGCCCGTTGAGATGGAAACCGGCGGGTGGGCGTTTCACCGGGCCGCGCAGCCACGCCGCCGCCAGCGGCTTCAAGGCCCGGGTGTACGAGGTGCGCACCGCGTGCCGCTCGTCCTCGGTCGCCTCCCAGCTGGCGGGGAGGCCGCGCAGCGCCAGTTCGGCGACCAGGACGTGCACCCGCCAGGCGGCGTCCACCACCACCGACAGCCGGGCGGTGCCACCCATCACCGACACCTCCCCGGGCCCGGCGAGCAGACCGGCGAGATCGGCGACCGACGGGTCCGCCGCCTCCGCGCCGAAGAAGACCAGTTGCCGCCGAGCGTCGTCCCGGCCGCCCCGGTCACCCTCGGCACTGGTCGGACCGGCCGGGCCGGACGTACCGGGTGAATCGGGCGGATCGGACAGATCGGACGGATCGAGCGGGCCGGCCCCGGCGGTCGGCTCGCTCCGGTCGGCCGTCGCGGTCGACCCGGCGCTCCCGGACCGGCCGCCCCGCCGCCGGCCGCCACCGGCAGCCGGCCGGCCGGGCCGGCCCCGCGCGGGCGGAGCCGGCTCGGGCACCGGGAACAGCGCCGGGGGCGGCTGCCCGTCCGGCGGCTCACCGGTACCGGTCAGCGACACTCCGGCACCTCGGCGAAGGCGCGTTTCAACTCCTCGGAGTTGAGCCGGCTGGTGTCCAGCGCGCTCGCGTCGTACTCCTTGTTCAGGGTGTCCACCGCGGCGCGGACGCCGTCGTAGAAGGGGCCGGCCTGGCCGGTGCTCAGCCCGTCGATGGTGTCCCGGGCCTTGCCGTACGCGTCGCGCATCTTCGCCAGCGAGGTGCGGAACCCGGCGGACACCTCGGCGCCGTGCTCGGCCTCCGGGATGCCGGCCTGCTCGACCTTGCGCCGGGCCGTCTCGCTGGCCTGCTCGGCGCCGCCGAAGAGTCGCACCAGGTTCTCCTTGGCCTGCGCCGGCGTGGTCTGCGCGGTCATCTGCTGGTCGGTGCTGCTGGTCAGCTTGCTGATCTCGGCCCGCCAGGGGGTCAGCGCCGAGCAGACCGACGCCGCCCAGGCCTGCGGGCTGGGTCCGCCGCCGCAGCCGGCGACGGTGAGTACGAGCGTGGCCACGACCACCGTGAGCTTTCCGGCGGCTGCCGCCCGGCACGTACGCATGCGTTGCAGCGTACGACCTCTGTCGAGTGGTGGCACCGGTCAGGCGCGACGCCGCCGATGCTGCTCCGGCGGCCCCGGGCAGACCGGTCCCCGGCCGGCGGCTGCCGACCGGGGACCGGGTGGGAGGTACGGATCAGGCGTTGACCGGCTCCGGTCGCTGATCCGCGCTGCCGGCGCCGGCGTCGGTGTCCGAGTCGGACATCGCCACGCCCTTGCGCTTGCTGAACACCACGGCCGCCACGATGACCAGCGCGGCCACCACGGCGATGGCCACCCGCAGGCCGGTGTTCCGGTCGTCGCCCACGCTCCAGGCCACCACCGCCGGGGCGATCAGCAGCGACACCAGGTTCATCACCTTGATCAGCGGGTTGATGGCCGGGCCGGCGGTGTCCTTGAACGGGTCACCGACGGTGTCGCCGATGACGGTCGCGGCGTGCGACTCGGAGCCCTTGCCGCCGTACGCGCCGTCCTCGACCAGCTTCTTGCCGTTGTCCCAGGCGCCACCGGAGTTGGCCAGGAACACCGCCATCAGCGTGCCGGCCCCGATCGCGCCGGCCAGGTAGGACGCCAGGGCGCCCGGCCCGAGGCCGAAGCCGACCGCGATCGGCGCCAGGATGGCCAGCAGGCCCGGAGTCATCAGCTCGCGCTGCGCGTCCCGGGTGCAGATGTCGACGACCTTGCCGTACTCCGGCCGCTGGGTGCGGTCCATGATGCCGGGCAGCTCACGGAACTGCCGGCGGACCTCCATCACCACGGCGCCGGCGGAGCGGGACACCGCGTTGATGGCCAGGCCGGAGAAGAGGAACACCACGGCCGCGCCGATGATCAGGCCGACCAGGTTGCGCGGGTTGGCCACGTTCAGCGAGTTGAGGATCTCGCCGCCCACGTCGCCCACCCCGGCGTCCGCGTACGCGGTACGCAGGGTGTCGGTGTACGAGCCGAACAGCGCGGTCGCGGCGAGCACCGCGGTGGCGATCGCGATGCCCTTGGTGATCGCCTTGGTGGTGTTGCCGACGGCGTCCAGCTCGGTGAGGGTCCGCGCGCCGTGCTCGTCGATGTCGCCGGACATCTCGGCCACGCCCTGGGCGTTGTCGGAGATCGGCCCGAAGGTGTCCATCGCGACGATCACGCCGACCGTGGTGAGCAGGCCGGTGCCGGCCAGCGCCACCGCGAACAGCGAGAGCGTGATCGAGCTGCCGCCGAGCAGGAAGGCGCCGAAGACGCCGGCGCCGATCAGCAGCGCCGAGTAGACCGCCGACTCCAGGCCGACGCTGATGCCGGCGAGGATGACGGTGGCCGCGCCGGTCTGCGAGCTCTTGCCGATGTCCTGCACCGGGCGCCGGTTGGTCTCGGTGAAGTAGCCGGTCAGCGCCTGGATCGCGGCGGCGAGCACGATGCCGATCACCACGGCGCCGATGGCCACCAGCCGCGGGTTGCCGTCGATCGGGCTGCCGTCGGAGTTGGTGAGGCCGCCCTCGAGGCCGTCGAAGGTCGCCGGCAGGTACGCGAACGCGGCGATCGCCACCAGCACCGCCGAGATCACCGCGGAGAGGTAGAACGCCCGGTTGATCGCGGTCAGGCCGTTGCGGTCGGAGGTGCGCAGCCGGGTGATGAAGACCCCGATGATCGCCACGAGCACACCGATGGTGGAGATGATCAGCGGGAAGACCAGGCCCTCGTTGCCGAACGCGGCCCGGCCGAGGATCAGCGCGGCGACCAGCGTGACCGCGTACGACTCGAACAGGTCGGCGGCCATGCCGGCGCAGTCACCGACGTTGTCGCCGACGTTGTCGGCGATGGTGGCGGCGTTGCGCGGGTCGTCCTCGGGGATGCCCTGCTCGACCTTGCCGACCAGGTCGGCGCCGACGTCGGCGGCCTTGGTGAAGATGCCGCCGCCGACCCGCATGAACATGGCCAGCAGCGCGGCACCGAAGCCGAAGCCCTCCAGCACGGTCGGCGCGTCGCCCCGGAAGATCAGCACGACCAGCGCGGCGCCGAAGAGGCCGAGGCCGACGGTGAGGAAACCGACCACACCACCGGTCCGGAAGGCGATCTTCATGGCCGCCTCCCGGCCGCCCTGTCGCTCCCGCGCGGCGGCGGCCACCCGCAGGTTGGCCCGGGTGGCCAGCCACATGCCGGCGCCGCCGATGAACGCGCTGAACAGGGCGCCCACCACGAAGAAGAGCGAGCGGCCGATCTTCACAGCGGTCTCGCTGCCGTCGGTGTCGTGCACCGGCAGCAGGAAGAGCAGCACCACGGCAATGACCACGAAGATGGCCAGGGTGCGGAACTGCCGGAGCAGGTAGGCCGAGGCGCCCTCCTGGACGGCCCCGGAGATCTCCTGCATGTTGGTGGTGCCCTTACCGGCCGCCAGCACCGCCTTCGTCAGCGCGGCGGCGAAGGCGAGCGCCACCAGCGCGATCACCGCGGCGATGACGACGTACGTGACATTGGCTCCGGTGAGGGAGATCCCGCCGCCTTCGGCGGCGGCCAAGGTATCGGACATCTGTGTCCTCCTGTACCGACACTCGCGCCGGCCGGTGGAGACGCACCGACCGGCGCCTGGATGCGGATTCGCAAGCGCGCGCCAACCCACCCCGGCGGACCAGCGATGAACACCCGTTCCCGCTGGCTGCGGGATGGATCACTTGCTGACAACCCGCGTACTGTAGCCCTCTGCCGTGTCGGAGGTCACACCGAGGGGGCACCCGCCCTCGATGATCTTCGTCGCTGTGTTATGAACCGAAATCTGATATAGGAGCGGGTCCATGCCAGACAGGCCGCGCCCCGAGCTGGGGATGCGGCCTGGAACAGCGAATGAGCAGGTCAGCGGCCGACGGGCCAGACCATCCGGACCTCGGTGCCGATGCCCTCGTCGACCGGGCGTACCTGGAGGTCCTCGACGAAACCGGCGAGCAGCGCGAAGCCGACACCGGTGGTGAGCGCCTCGTCGGTGAGCGACTCGTCGGCCAGCTCGTCCGGCGGCAGCGCGGCCAGCCCGATGCCGGCCTCGATCGGGGCGCGGTCGATCACCCGGACGGCGTACTGGCCGGCGTCGGACATCTCCACCAGTACCGGGTCGGCCAGCCCGTACTGGCGGTGCAGGGCGACCGCCCGGGTGCACGCCTCGCCGATCGCCAGGCGCACCTCGTCGAGCAGGTCCTCGCGCACCCCGGCCCGCCGGGCGACCGCGACGCCGACCAGGCGGGCGGTGCGGACGTGCACCGGAGCCGGCGAGAACGAGAGCCGGACCGTGGCCATCACGCGCCGGCGCCGGTCGGTCCCGCGGCCACCGCGGCGTCGACCGTGGGGTGCAGCGGGAAGACCTGGTCGAGCGCGGTGATCCGGAAGATCTTGAGCAGCGGCTCCTTGTCGCAGACCAGGGCGAACGAACCACCGGCCGAGCGCAGCCGCTTGAGCGCGCCGACCAGCACGCCCAGCCCGGTGGAGTCGAGGAAGTCCACCCGACCGAGGTCCACCACCACGTGGCGGGCCCCGCCGTCGATCAGTTCGAGGAGCCGCTCGCGCAGCCGGGGGGCGGTGTAGACGTCCACCTCACCGCCGACCTCGAGCACCGTGTGCTCCCCCACGGTGCGGGTCGCCAGCGACAGCTCCATCGGTCCTCCTCGCAAGAGCCGTAAACTCTCCTGGGCATCTAACCACTACCGCCGGCGCGGCCCGACGGCTCACCGGCGAAGCCTCCCCCATACCCAGCCCCCCGGCTTTTCATTTCCGAACACCAGTGCGAGAGTGCAGGTCGTGACCACCGACAGCTTCAGCTCGGCTCGTCTGACGCCGCGCGACGACCTGAAGCCGTCAGGTCTGGTGTCGGGTGGTGGCCTGGAGCTGTCGGCTGCCGCCACGGTATCCGCCGGCTCGGGGCGAGCGCCGGTTGAGCTGCTGGGGCGGCTGCGCGGTCGGCATCCGGCCGACCCGGTCACCCACGTCGAGCGGGTGCCGGCCCGACCCGGCGTGCCCACGCCGTGGCCGGAGTGGGTCCCGGCGGAGCTGCGCGCGGCGTTCGCCCGCCGCGGCGTGGTCGCGCCGTGGCGGCACCAGGCCGAGGCGGCCACCCTGGCGTACGACGGGCAGCACGTGGTGGTGGCCACCGGCACGGCGTCCGGCAAGTCGATGGCGTACCAGTTGCCCGCGCTCTCGGCGCTGCTCGCCGACCCCCGGGCCACCGTGCTCTACCTGGCGCCGACCAAGGCGCTCGCCGCCGACCAGCTGCGCGCCGTCGCCGAGTTGGAGCTGGAGGGAGTACGCCCCGCCTGTTACGACGGGGACACGCCGCGCGCCGAGCGGGAGTGGATCCGGCGGCACTCCCGGTTCGTGCTGACCAACCCGGACATGCTGCACCACGGCATCCTGCCCGGGCACGCCCAGTGGTCCGGGTTCCTGCGCCGGCTGGCGTACGTGGTGGTCGACGAGTGCCACACCTACCGGGGCGTGTTCGGCTCGCACGTCGCGCACGTGCTGCGCCGGCTGCGGCGGCAGTGCGCGCGTTACGGCCGTACCCCCGTCTTCGTGCTGGCCTCGGCGACGTCGGGCGACCCGGCGACGGCGGCCGGGCGGCTCACCGGCCTGCCGGTGGCCGCCGTCACCGAGGACACCTCGCCGCGCGGCGGGGTGACCTTCGCGCTCTGGGAGCCGCCGCTGCTGCCCTCGGCCGACACCTCGTCCGACGCGGTGGACCTCGCGCCGGTGCGCCGGTCGGCGCTGCGGGAGACCGCGGACCTGCTCGCCGACACGGTCGCCGAGGGGGTACGCACGCTCGCCTTCGTCCGGTCCCGCCGGGGCGCCGAGGTGGTGGCGGCCAACGCGCGCCGGGCGCTGGACGAGGCGGTGCCGGGGCTCGGCGACCGGGTGGCCGCCTACCGGGCCGGCTACCTGCGCGAGGAGCGGCGGGAGCTGGAGCGGGCGCTGCTGCACGGCGAGCTGCTCGGGTTGGCCTCGACCAACGCGCTGGAGCTGGGCGTCGACCTGATCGGCCTGGACGCGGTGCTGATCTGCGGTTACCCGGGCACCCGGGCCTCGCTGTGGCAGCAGGCCGGGCGGGCGGGGCGCTCCGGGCAGGAGGCGCTCGCCGTGCTGGTGGCCCGGGACGACCCGCTGGACACCTACCTGGTGCACCATCCGGAGGCACTGTTCGGGGCACCGGTGGAGGCCACCGTGCTCGATCCGGCCAACCCGTACGTGCTCGGGCCGCAACTGGCCTGCGCGGCCGTCGAGGCCCCGCTGACCCCGGCCGACCTGGCGCTCTTCGGCGACGGCGCGAAGGAGGCGGTGGACGCGTTGGTCGAGGCGGGGGCGCTGCGGCAGCGCCCGACCGGCTGGTACTGGCGGCACCGGGAGCGCCCCGAGGTGGACCTGCGCGGCGAGGGCGGCGCCCCGGTCTGCGTGGTGGAGGCGGCGACCGGCCGGCTGCTCGGCACCGTCGACGGCGGCTCGTCGCACTTCCTGCTCCACCCCGGCGCGGTCTACCTGCACCAGGGCGTCTCGTACGTGGTGGACGAGCTGGACCTGGCCGACGGGTGCGCGCTGGTGCACCCGGAGGAACCGGACTGGTCCACCCACGCCCGCGACGTCACCTCGCTGTCGGTGGTGAGCGTCCGCTCCTATGTCGACGCCGGGCCGGTGGGGCTCTTCCTCGGCGAGGTCGACGTGACCAGCCAGGTGGTCTCCTACCAGCGGCGCCGGATCGCCACCGGCGAGGTGATCGACACCCGGCCGCTGGACCTGCCGGCCCGGGAACTGCGCACCGTGGCGGTCTGGTTCACCCTGTCGCCGGAGTCGCTGGCCGGGGCCGGGGTGGAGCCGGCCGACGTGCCGGGGGCGTTGCACGCCGCCGAGCACGCCGCGATCGGGCTGCTGCCGCTGATGGCGACCTGCGACCGGTGGGACATCGGCGGGCTCTCCACCGCGGTACACCCGGACACCGAGGCGCCGACCGTCTTCGTCTACGACGGCCACCCGGGCGGGGCCGGTTTCGCCGAGCGGGCGTACGGCACGGCGGCGGCCTGGCTGCGGGCCACCCGGGACGCGATCGCGGAGTGCGGCTGCGAGACCGGCTGCCCGTCCTGCGTCCAGTCGCCGAAGTGCGGCAACGGCAACAACCCGCTGTCCAAGCCGGACGCGATCCGGGTGCTCGACGTGGTGCTGGCCAACCTGCCAACCTGAACCGACCGCATGCATGAACCGGAGGACTGCCGGGCATAGATGCGTGGGAGCGCTTCCATCGACGGTTGCTGACCCGGGTCGTCGGTGGCGTCCCCGTTGTCGTGGTCGTCCTGCCCGTCCGCGGTCCGCTGTCCGTCTGTCGCTCGCTGTTCGTCCGTCCCCGCTGTTCGTTCGTCGCTCGCCCGGAGGAGGAGTCGTGGCCGACACCATCGCCGAGACCGTCGACCTGCTCTACACCATCGACCAGGAGAACCTCACCCCCGACCAGCAGATAGCGCTCGGCGCCGCGCTCGCCGCGCTGGCCCAGGCGGAGCGGCTGGAGCAGATCAACGAGCGGCTGCGCGGCATTCACCAGGTGCTCAACAGGTGGGCGTTGCGCGCCACGGTGGACGGCGGTCGCTGACACCTGACCCCGACTCCCACGCCGGCGCGGCGGTTCCGGGCGGCGGGGGCGACCCGGTTGTGCGAGACTCCGGCCGATTATCGGTGAGGAGACATCATGCAGCCCGACAACCTGCAGGCCCAGCAGCAGTTCCACATCCGCCAGCGAGTGCGGATGATGGTCAACCAGTACGAGGTCCACGCCGTCGCGCCGGACGGCTCCGAGGGCGGCCTGCTGGCGTTCGCCCAGCAGAAGCGGCTCGCCTTCAAGGAGCAGGTGACCATCTACACGGACGACTCGAAGCAGCAGCCGCTGCTCGGGTTCAAGGCCCGCCAGCGCCTCGACCTCGGCGCCACGTACGACGTGACGGACGCCGTCGGCAACCCGATCGGCACCTTCCGCAAGGACTTCGCCCAGTCGCTGCTCCGCTCCACCTGGCACGTGGAGCAGAACGGACTGCCGCAGGTCACCGGCCAGGAGCGCAGCCTGCCGGTGGCGCTGCTGCGGCGCTTCGTCGACTCGCTGTCCTGGCTGCCGTACCACTTCGACTTCACCGCGAACGGCCAGCCCGTCTTCACGGTGGTGAAGAAGTGGGGCCTGCGCGACCGGTACGTGGTCGAGATCCAGCACCCGCAGATCGACCGGCGGCTGGTCATCGCGATGGCCGTCGCGCTCGACGCCCTCCAGGCCCGCTGACGCCCCGGCGCCCGGGGAACGGGTAACCGCTGGCCCGCCCCGGGCTCCGCCTGGCGTGGGTTGCCCACGGACCCCGGCGAGTCGCCCGGTACAGCCAACCAGTCCGACCCGCAGGTCAGCCCCGTACCGGGCCGGCTCGTGCGCTGACCCTGGCGACGCGGGTCAGGCCCGGTAACGGCGCGACAGTCACCTGCGCTGTCACCAGGACGTCCAGGCCGTCGAGCCGGCAACTGACCAGCCGTCCACCGTTGGCGGCGGCGATCTCGGTCGCCCGTCCACAGGCGACCTCAGCACCGTCGAGCGCCCGGCCGGCTCCGCCGAGCGCGGCGAAGTCGGCCGCCACCCGGGCCTGCTGCCGGGCCGCCCGGGCACTGGCCACCGCCGCGCCGAACAGACCGACCACCACGAACACCAGCCCGACGGCGAGCAGGCAGATCGTTGCCCCGCCCCGCTCCCCGGCCCGACCGGCGGGCCGACGCCGGAGCCGAACCCGGCGACGGACGGGTCCGCACCCGCCGGTCGCCGCCCGCGCAGATCCCGGCCGGCGGGTGCCCCGGACCTCGCCGGCACGAGCAGCCCGCCGAGCCACACCGCCGGGGGCGGCCCGTTGGCGAGAGTTGCCGGCGGTGGTCACGGCACGAGCGGGCCGCCGAGCGACGGCGCCGGGACCGGCCCACGGGCGCAAGTTGCCGGCGGCGATCACGGCTGCGGACCCGGCGCGCCCGGTTCGACGGCGGCGACCGCGGTGCCGACCACGGTGATCCTGGGCAGCCGGGCGCCGAGGGCGCGGACGGGGGCCCGGACCGTGGCGCGGACCCGCTCGCCGTCGATCGCCACCGACACCTCGGCACCCGGCGGAGCGGAGCGGTGCCCGGCGGCCGTTCCGTCCTCGCCCCGGGAGGCGGCCAGCGCCGCCTCCCGGGCCGCGTCGAGGCAGCCCGCCTTCGTGCTGACCGCGTTGACAGCGGTCAGCCCGGCGAGCAGGAGCAGGACCAGCGCCGGCAGGCCGGCCGCCAGTTCGGCGGTGAACGACCCCCGGTCGTGGCCGGCCGGCCGGCGCCGGGTCACTTCAGCGCCCGGTCGATGACGGCGGTCAGCGCCGACTGCACGTTGCCCGAGGTCAGCACCTTCAGCAGGATGCCGGCGAAGGCGACCGCGGCGAGCGTGCCGACGGCGTACTCGGCGGTGTTCATTCCGGCGTCCCCGCGCAGGCGGGCGAAGAGTTTGCGCACGTGCTGGTCCTTTCTCTAGGGATCTCAGAGCACGTCGCCGAGGACGGCGACGATCACCGGCACCAGGCCGGCGAGAATGAAGGCCGGCAGGAAGCAGAGCCCCAGGGGCAGTACGACGAGCACCCCGGCCCGGCGGGCCGCCGCCTCCGCCGCGGTGGCCCGGTCGGCCCGCAGGTCGTCGGCGAGCCGGGTCAGCGCCCCGGCCAGCGCGGCTCCGCTGTGTGACGAGCGCATCGCCGCCGCGGTCAGCCGCTCCGCGCCCGGCACCGGCCCGAGTTGGGACCACGCCTCCTCGGGGCCACCACCGAGCAGCAGCGTGCGACCGACCCGCCCCAGCCGCTGCGCGAGGGGACCGTCGAGCGCCTCGGCAACCGCCAGCACCGAACGGTCGACGGGCGCGCCCGCCCGCATCGCGGCGGCCAGCAGATCGGCGGCGAGGGGTAGGTCGGCGGCCTCCCGCAGCCGGCGTTTGCGGACGGCGGGCGGCTCGATCCGGCGCAACGCCCGGTCGAGCAGGATCGCCGTGGGCCCGGCCGCGAGCAGCCCTGGCCAGCCGCCGAGGACCACGGTCACCGCCACGCCGCCCAGCCCCGCCGCGAGCCGGACCGCATCCGGCCGCCGACCCACCCGGCGCTGACCTTCTCCGTCGGTCATGTCGGCGGGCAGGCCGGCGGCGGGCCACCCCGGACCGGGCGGCGGGGAGTTCAGCTCACGCAGCCGGTGCCGTGGGCGACGCCCCACCCCGGCCGTCGCGGCGAGCAGGGCCGCCGCGACCAGACAGCCGGCGGCCAGGACCGACCGGGACATCAGCCGGCCCGCCCCGGAGTCCCGCCGAGCCGCTCGGTCCAGAGCAGCCCGGCGACCTGGAGCACGATCGCGGCAACGGCACAGGCGCCGCCGATCGGGGTGTGCAGCAGTACGGCGACCGGATCCACGCCGATGCCGTAGCCCAGGCCGACCCCGCCGAGGGGCAGCGCGGCCAGCAGCCACGCGGTCGCCCGCGCCCCGGCCGCCTGCGCCGCCGCCGCGGCCAGGCCACGGTCGGTCGAGCGGGCGTCGGCCTCGATCCGCTCCACCAGCTCGGCCAACGGCGCGCCGGTCCGGTCCGCGAGGCGTACGGCGGCGAGCGCCAGCCGCAGGAGACGGTCCGGCTCGCCCGGCGGCTGGCCGGCGCGGGGACGCCGCCGGCCCGGCCCGTCCCGCCGCGACCCGCCCCGCGGCGCACCCCCGA
>NZ_QGSW01000307.1:0-11372 GCF_003176715.1 Micromonospora sp. S4605 | reverse complement strand
CCGGTGTACGGGCAGGGTGGGGTGCACGGCCAGTAGACAACGGCCCGGCGGGGGCAGCCAGTCCGCGTCCGGTCGGTCCGAAGGTCGGCGTGCCACATCCTCGCCCCACCGGCCGGGAAGGGCCTGGGAGCATCGGGGCGCGGCGTGAGCCGCGCCCCGATTTCGTTTCCCGGTCAGCGCCTGGTGGGGCGGGCGCGTACGTGCAGCCGTTCACCCTGCGGCCCGAACAGGGTGAGCAGTTCGGTGGGCTCGGGCCCGGGGTTGAGCACGCAGTGCGGCACCCGGGTGTCGAACTCGGCGACCTCGCCCGGGTTGAGGATCAGGTCGTGCTCGCCGAGCAGCAGCCGCACCCGGCCGGAGAGCACGTACAGCCACTCGTAGCCCTCGTGGGTCTGCTGTTCGGGTTCGGCGGGGGTGTGCGGGGGCAGGATCTGCTTGAACGCCTGCAGACCGCCCGGGCGGCGGGTCAGCGGCAGGAACGTCACCCCGTGCCGGACGATGGGGCGGGCGTGCACCCGCGGGTCGCCGGTCTCCGGCGCGCCGACCAGCTCGTCCAGCGGCACCTGGTGGGCGCGGGCCAGCGGCAGCAGCAGTTCCAGGGTGGGCCGGCGGTGCCCCGACTCCAGCCGGGACAGGGTGCTCACCGAGATGCCGGTGGTCGCTGCCAGGTCGGTCAGGGTCGTGCCACGCTGCTTGCGCAGGGCCCGCAGCCGGGGCCCCACCGCCGCCAGCACCGCCGCCTCGTCGTTTGCCATAACAGCAACGTTACTTGTCGAATCCGCGGCGCCGGTGGAGCGTGGTAGCCCATACGAGGCGACGAGGGGGAGCAGATGGACGACAGGTACGACGTGGTGGTGGTCGGCGGTGGCGCCGCCGGGCTGGCGGGGGCGCTGGCGCTGGGTCGGGCCCGCCGCTCGGTGCTGGTGGTGGACGCCGGTGAGCCGCGCAACGCGCCCGCCGAGCACATGCACAACTACCTGGGCCGCGACGGCACCGCCCCGGGTGAGCTGCTGGCGGCGGGCCGGGCGGAGGTCGCCGGGTACGGCGGGCGGATCGTCTCCGGTCGGGTGGTCTCCGCCGCCCGCGACGGGGCGGAGTTCACCGTCGCCCTCGACGACGGGCGGACGGTGCGGGCGCGGCGGCTGCTGGTCGCCACCGGGCTGATCGACGAGCTGCCCGAGGTGCCGGGGCTGGCGCAGCGGTGGGGCCGGGACGTGCTGCACTGCCCGTACTGCCACGGCTGGGAGGTGCGTGACCGGCGGATCGGGGTGCTGGCCACCGGGCCGTTCGGGGTGCACCAGGCGCAGCTGTGGCGGCAGTGGAGCGAGCACGTGCTGCTCGTGCTGCACGGCGCGGCGGCGCCCGGGGCCGAGGAGGCCGAGCAGTTGGCCGCGCGGGCCATCCCGGTGGTGGACGGGCCGGTCGCCGGGCTGGAGGTGAGCGGGGACGCGCTGACCGGGGTGCGGTTGGCCTCCGGTGAGGTGGTCGAGCTGGACGCGCTGGTGGTCGCGCCGCGGTTCACCGCCCGCGCCGGGCTGCTGACCTCGCTGGGCCTGGAGCCGGTCGAGGTGGAGATGGGCGGGCACGTGTTCGGCAGCCAGATCCCCGCCGACGCCAACGGCGCCACCGCGGTGCCGGGGGTGTGGGTGGCCGGCAACGTCGCCGACGTACGCGCCCAGGTGATCACCTCCGCGGGCGCCGGCCTGACCGCCGGCGCGGCGATCAACGCCGACCTGGTCGCCGAGGACACCCGCGCCGCGGTGGCCGACTACCGGGACCGGCGGGAGACCATGTTCACCGAGGCCGCCTGGGAGGAGCGCTACCGGTCCCGGCCGGCGGTGTGGAGCGGGCGGCCCAACCCGCAGCTGGTCGCCGAGGCCGCGCAGCTGCCGCCGGGGCGGGCGCTGGACGTCGGCGCCGGGGAGGGCGCCGACGCGGTGTGGCTGGCCGGGCGGGGGTGGCAGGTGACCGCGGTGGACATCTCCGCCACCGCGCTGGAACGGGCCACCGCGCACGCCGACGCCGCCGGGGCGGACGTCGCCGGGCGGATCGAGTGGGTGCACGCCGACCTGCTGGCGAAGCCGCCCGCCGCGGACTCCTACGACCTGGTGTCGGCGCAGTTCATGCAGCTGCCGCCGGAGCAGCGGCAGGAGATGTTCGCCCGGCTGGCCGCCGCGGTGGCCTCCGGCGGCACCCTGCTCATCGTCGGGCACCACCCGTCGGACCTGCGTGCCAGCGCCCACCGCCTGCACTTCCCGGAGATGATGTTCACCGCCGAGGAGGTGGCGGCGGCGCTGGACCCGGCCCGCTGGCAGGTTGTGGCCGCCGAGACGCGGCCCCGGGCGATGGTGAACCCGGAGGGGCGGGAGATCACCATCCACGACGCCGTCCTGGTCGCCCGCCGCCGCTGACGGTCCCGGTCGGGCCGGCCGCCCCCGTGGCGGCGGGCCCGACCGTGCCGTCGGGTCGGCCACGGGGTGACCGGCGGCCACCAGGCTGACCAGCGACACCGGGGTGACCGGCGTCACCGACGTCGCCCGGCGCCCGCGGTCCCGCCCGGTCGCCGGGGCGCGGGAACGCGGCGTCGGGCGGGTAGCCTTCAGCACCGTGATCGAGATGAGGCGCCGGTGACGACCCTGGACTCCACGCACGCCGAGCCGGCCGCCCGGCCGGCCGCCGCGGCGCGTCCGCTGCCGCTGCGGGTGGCGGCGCCGCTGGCGATCGCCGCCGGGGTGGCGCTGCTGGCGGCGTTCCCCCCGTACGGGGTGTGGCCGCTGGCGCCGGTCGGGGTGGCGCTGCTGGCCGCCGCGGCGCACCGGCGGCGGCTGCGCGCCGGCGCCGGGCTGGGCTTCCTCACCGGGGTGGCGCTGTTCGCGCCGCTGCTGTCCTGGACGAACCTGCACACCGGCTACCTGCCGTGGGTGCTGCTGTCCCTGCTGCAGGCCGGCTACCTGGCGCTGCTCGGCGCGGCCACGGCGTGGCTGTCCCCGCTGGCCGACCGGTGGCGGTGGGCGTGGCCGGCGCTGACCGGCCTGCTGTGGGTGGGGCAGGAGGCGCTGCGGGACCGTACCCCGTTCGGCGGGTTCCCGTGGGGGCGGTTGGCGTTCAGCCAGGACACCTCGCCGCTGCTGCGGCTGGCCGCGTTGGGCGGGGCGCCGCTGGTGACGTTCGCCGTGGCGCTGGCCGGTGGGCTGCTGGTGGCCGCGGCGTGGCGGCGCCACGACGTGCGGCGGTGGTGGGCGCCGGCCGCCGCGCTGACCGCCGGCGCGGTCGCCGTGGTCGCCGCCGGCCTGCTGGTGCCGGTCGGCGCGGCCGGCGGCGGACCCGCCGTCACGGTGGCGATCGTGCAGGGCAACGTGCCCCGGCTCGGGCTGGACTTCAACGCCCAGCGGCAGGCGGTGCTGAACAACCACGTCGACGCCACCATCGAACTGGCCGCCCGGGTGGCCGACGGCCAGCAGCGGCAACCGGACCTGGTGGTGTGGCCGGAGAACTCCAGCGACATCGACCCGCTGCGCAACCCCGCCGCCGGCGCGCGGATCTCCGCGGCCGCCGACGCGATCCGGGCGCCGATCCTGGTCGGCGCGGTGCTGCTCGGCCCGCAGCCCGGCCAGGTCCGCAACGCCGGCATCCTGTGGCGCCCCGGCGCCGGCCCCGACCTGGAACAGCTCTACACCAAGCGGCACCCGGTGCCGTTCGCCGAGTACGTGCCGCTGCGCGACGTGGCCCGGATGGTCAGCAAGCAGGTCGACCGGGTCCGCAACGACTTCGTGCCGGGTAGCGAGCCGGGCGTGCTGCGCGCCGGGCCGACGGTGCTCGGCGACGTGATCTGCTTCGAGGTCGCCTACGACGAGGTGGTCCGCGACACCGTCACCGGCGGCGCGCAGCTGCTGGTGGTGCAGACCAACAACGCCACCTTCGACGTCGCCGAGGCCCGCCAGCAGCTGGCCATGGTGCGGCTGCGCGCCGTGGAGCACGGCCGGCCGGCGTTGATGGCCTCCACGGTCGGAGTGTCCGGGTTCGTCTCCCCGCACGGGCGGGTAAGCGACGCCACCGGGTTCAACACCCGCGCCGTCGTGGTCCGGCAGCTGACCCTCGCCGACGGGCGGACCCTGGCCACCCGGGTCGGGCTGTGGCCGGAGGTGGCGCTGACCGCCCTGGCGGTGGCGGCCCTGGCCGGCGCGGCGGTGCTGCGCCGGCGGCGCGCCGGGTAGCGGCCAGCCGGCCCCGGGCGGCGGAAGGGGGTGACAGTGCGGTGGTGGGCGAGGCGACCGACGTCCGACGGCCGGGCCCGGGTGCGCCCGGGCTGGGTCGGGTGCTGGTGGTGATCCCGACCTTCAACGAGGCCGAGAACGTCACCCGGATCGTGGCGCGGGTGCGGCGGGTCGCGCCCGAGGTGGAGGTCCTCGTCGCCGACGACAACAGCCCCGACGGCACCGGCGCCATCGCGGCCGCCCTCGCCGGCGCCGACCCGCGGGTGCACGTGCTGCACCGCGACGGCAAGCGCGGCCTCGGCGCGGCCTACCTGGCCGGCTTCGACTGGGCCCGCCGGCGCGGCTTCGACGCGGTGGTGGAGATGGACGCCGACGGTTCGCACGCCCCCGAGGACCTGCCGGCGCTGCTGGCGGCCGCCCGGGACGCGGACGTGGTGATCGGGTCGCGGTGGACCCGTGGGGGGCGGGTGGTGAACTGGCCGCTGCGGCGGCTGCTGCTGTCGCGCTGCGGCAACCTGTACGCGCGGCTGGCGTTGGGCATGCCGGTCTCCGACGCCACCGGCGGCTACCGGGTGTACCGGCTCGACGCGCTGCGCCGGCTGGACCTGGCGTCGATCTGTTCCCAGGGGTACTCGTTCCAGGTGGAGTTGTCCCGGCTGGCGCACCGGGCCGGGGTGCGGATCGTCGAGGTGCCGATCACCTTCGCCGAGCGGGAGCGCGGCAGCAGCAAGATGAGTCCGCTGATCGTGGCCGAGGCGCTGTGGCGGATCACCGGCTGGGCGGTGCAGGACCGCCGGCTGGCGGTGCGGCGTGGCCTGTACGGCACCCCGACCGGTCAGGTGCGGTGGCCCTGAGCGTGGTCGTGTCATGCTGGACGGGCGGGTCGTGCGGACGGGATGGGGTGACATGCGCCGGGGACTGAGGTTCGTACCGTTGGCCCTGCTGCTGGCGGTGGTGCTGGAGCTGGCGGTTTTCGTGCTGCTCGGGCGGGCCGTCGGGTTCGGCACCGCGGTGCTGGCGGTGTTCGCGGTGTCGCTGGTGGGGCTGGTGTTGCTGCGCCGGGAGGGGATGCGGGCGTGGCGGGGGTTCCGGGCCTCCGCGCAGGCCGGGCAGCCTCCGGGGCGGCAGGTCACCGACGGGCTGGTGGGGCTGGCCGGTGCCCTGCTGTTGGCCACCCCGGGCCTGGTCAGCGGGGTGGTCGGGCTGGCGCTGCTGGTGCCGCCGGTGCGGCGGCTGGCGCGCGCCGGGGTGCAACGTGCCGCCGAGCGCCGGGTGTCGTCGATGGTCGCCGGTGACCTGTTCGGGCCCCGCCGGGTGCGGGTGCGCCGGGGCGCGCCGCAGCCGCAGCCGCGGCCGGCCGAGCAGCCGACGGTGGTCGACGGCGGCCGCGCCATCGAGGGGGAGATCGTCGAACCGGGCCGCTGAACCGGCCCCGGATACAACGACGGCGCCCCGGGAGGGTTCTCCCGGGGCGCCGTGGTGTCGGTGCGGGTCAGGCGCGGCCGCGGCGGGTGCGGACCTCCTGCAGCCGCTCGGCGAGGATGTCCTCCAGCTCGGCGATGGAGCGCCGCTCCAGCAGCATGTCCCAGTGGGTACGCGGCGGCTTGGCCTTCTTCTGCTCCGGCTCGCTGCCGTCGACCAGCCGGGCGACGCTGCCGTCGAACTTGCACTCCCAGGTCGTGGGGACCTCGGCGTCGACGGCGAACGGCACCTCGAACTGGTGGCCCTTGGCGCAGAGGTACTCGCGGGTCTGCCGCGGCGCGAGCTCCGTGTTGCGGTCGGACTCGTAGCTGACCGCGCCCAGCCGGCTACCGCGCAGCATACGCTCGCCCATGATCGACTTCCCCTCGTTCGTGGTGCTGTCTTCAGGTGTAACGGTCCGTCTCCGCCGGGCCATTCCCGCCCCGGGCGCTGCCGCTGCTCGGGTCGAGCCTGACCAAGGGTAGCCGGCCATGACAGTCGCCCGGCGGGGTCGTCCCCGGCCGGGTGGAAACGGTGGAGTGTTTTCGCTGCCAACGGGGATGTTAGCCGCCCGAACAGAGCGGAGGGTGCGATGGCTGGTGACGCGCCGGTGGCGAACCGACTGCCCGCCGGGCGGACCTTCTTCGGCCATCCGCGGGCCCTGGCCACCCTCTTCCTCACCGAGATGTGGGAGCGGTTCAGCTTCTACGGCATGCGGGCGATCCTGGTGCTGTATCTCACCGCGGAGCTGGCCGACGACGGGCTCGGCCTGGCCGAGTCCACCGCCAACGCCGTGTACGGCACGTACAACGCGATGGTCTACCTGATGGCGCTGCCCGGCGGCTGGGTCGCCGACCGGCTGATCGGGGCGCGCCGCAGCGTGCTCTGGGGCGGGGTGGTCATCGCGGCCGGCCACTACGTGATGGCGGTGCCGGCGCGGTGGAGCGTGTTCGCCGGGATGACGTTGATCGTGTTCGGCACCGGGCTGCTCAAACCCAACATCTCCACCATGGTCGGCGACCTGTACGACCGGGACTCCCCGCGCCGCGACGCCGGCTTCTCGATCTTCTACATGGGCATCAACCTCGGGGCGTTCATCGCGCCGCTGATCACCGGCTTCCTCGGTGAGAAGATCAACTGGCATCTGGGGTTCGGGGCGGCGGCGGTCGGCATGACCTTCGGCGTGCTGCAGTACGTGCTGGGCGGGCGCAACCTCGGCGAGGCCGGCGCCCGGCCGGCGGACCCGCTGCTCGGCGCGGACCGCCGCCGGGCGTTGACCCGGGTCGGGCTCGCCGCCGCCGCGGTGCTGGTCGTGGTGGTCGTCCTGGCCGTGGCCGGGCTGTTCACCGTCAACACCGTGGTCAACCTGCTCGCCGCGGTCACCGTGCTGGTCACCATCGGCTACTTCGCCCGGATCATGCTCGACCGGGAACTCAGCGCCACCGAACGCAGCCGGATGAAGGCGTACGTGTGGCTGTTCGTCTTCGCCGCGGCGTTCTGGCTGATCTACGACCAGGCCGGCTCGGTGCTGAACCTCTTCGCCGCCGAGCGCACCGACCGGGACGTGGCCGGGTTCACCTTCCCCGCGTCCTGGCTGCAGTCGGTCAACCCGATCCTGATCATCATCGGGGCGCCGCTGTTCGCGCTGCTCTGGCTGCGGCTGGGGCACCGGGTCTCCACCCCGGTGAAGTTCGCCGTCGGCCTGGTGCTCAACGGCCTGTCGTTCGTGCTGATGGCCGCTGCCGCGCGGGCCGCCGTCGGTGGCGACCTGGTCTCCCCGTGGTGGCTGGTGGCGGTGTACGCCATCCAGGTCGCCGGTGAGCTGTCGCTGAGCCCGGTCGGGCTGTCCGCCACCACCAAGCTGGCGCCGGTGAAGTACGCCAGCCAGATGATGGGGCTGTGGTTCCTGGCCACCGCCGTCGGCGACGCGATCGGCGGGCAGGTGGCCCGCCTCGCCGACACCTGGTCCGAGCCGGTGTACTTCCTGACCTTCGGGCTGGCGTCGGTGGCGCTCGGGCTGGGCGCGGTGATGTTCGCCCGGCAGATCCGCGCCCTGATGGCCGGCATCCACTGAGCCGGCGGCCCGGCCCGGTCGGCCCGGCCCGGCTCACCGGCCTGGCCCGGTGAACGCGTCGGGTCAGGGCGTCGGGGGCAGCGGCAGCGGCAGCCCGGGCAACCCGTCGATGCTGCGGGCGACGTGGTCCTTCTTGGCGAAGTAGTCGCTGAGCGAGGCGTCGTCCTCCCGGGCGAAGCGGCGGGCGTGCAGGTCCCGGTCGGCGTCGTAGGACATGAACGGCACCGCGTAGCCGCAGGTGTCCCGGATCAGTTCGGCGCGCACCACGATGATCGCCCGCAGCCCGTGCACGCTGGTGTCGATGTCCGGGAAGTGCGCCGCCAGGTCCCGCCAGCGCGGGTCGTCGCGGAACACCGGCTCACCGCGCCCGTGCACCCGGACGATGTTCGGCGGGCCCTGGAAGGCGCACCACATCAGCGTGATCCGGCCGTTCTCCCGCAGGTGCGCGATGGTCTCGGCGTTGGAACCGGCGAAGTCCAGATAGGCCACCGTGTGCGCGTCGAGGACCGCCCAGGAGCCGCGCAGCCCCTTCGGGGACAGGTTGATGGTGCCGTCACCGGCCAACGGCGCCGTCGCGGTGAAGAACAGCGGCTGCTCCTCGATGAAGGTCCGCAGCCGGCCGTCGATGCGTTCGTACGTCTTTCCCACCCCGGCATCATCTCCCGCCGTCGCAGCCGGCCGGCCGCCCGCCCCGGCGCCGTCCCACCCGCTGGCCGCGCCGCCGACCGGTCAGCCGGTCAGCCCAACCGGGCCGGGCGCGGATCGCACCAGCCGGTCAGGTGGGCGTCGCGGCCGGCCACCGCGTCCAGGATCCGGCGTGCCCACACCGCGGCCATCGGAAGGTAGTCGAACGCGTAACCGGGACCGGTGCGGTCCATCAGGTCGACGAACTTGACCAGCTCGACCAGCGCGGCGACCGGCTTGGCGACCCGCCACGCCTCCCGCAGCTCACCGGCGGAGGCCAGCTGCCGCCAACCGTCCAGATAGGCGTCGACCTGCCGGCGCGCCTCCGGCTCGGCCACCTGGTGCAACCAGCCGGCCAGGTCGAACAGCGGGTGCGCGATCCGGGCGAAGCTCCAGTCGAACAGCAGCGGCCCGTCCGGGCGGTCCGCCGCGTTGTCCGGGTGCAGGTCGCCGTGGGTCAGGGTCGGCGGCAGGTCGAGGTCGTCGAGTTCGGCGCAGCGGTCCTGCAACCACATCGCCACGCCGGTCAGCCCGCCCGGACCGGTGCCCGCGCGGTCCCACACCTCGGCGCGGCGGGTCAGCGCCGGCACCCGGTCGGCCAGGTCCTCCAGGGTCAGCACCGGGCAGCCGGCCGCCTCCAGCGGACCGGTCCGGCCGACCGTGGCGGCCTGGATTCCGGCCAGCAGGCGCAGGGCGGCCGCGCCGTCGCGGGCCGGCGGCTGGGCGCCGAAGTCGGCGCTGAGCCACCAACCGTGCTCGGCCGAGTGGGCCAGCACCTGCGGCACCGCCCGCGGCCACGTCCGGGCCAGTTCGGCGATCACCCTGGGTTCGGCCACCAGGTGCGGCAGGGCCGCCTTGAGGAACACCGCCCCGTCGCTGGTCGGAGCGCGCAGCACCGTCGACGTCGTCCAGTGCCGGATCTGGCTCACCGGGCCGGTGCGGCGGGCGCCCCGCCCGGCCAGCACCGCGTCCAGCCAGCCGGTGGCGGCGGCGAACCAGCCGGGCCGGTACCAGGCCGGGCGGCCCGCCGGCGCGGACCGGTCCAGCCAGTGCCGCACCGACGCCGCGCCGAACGCGGTCGCGTCGTGCCAGCCGTAGCCGGCGGTGGGCTCGCCGTCGACCGGCTCGGCCACGAACAGGGTGGTGTCCAGCGGTTCGAGCAACGCCACCCGCAGCCCCGTCTCGGCGGCGACGGCGCCGGGCAGCTGGCTGCTCGGCGGCGGCCACGACGCGGTCAGCCGCAGCCGGGGCAGGACCACCGCGCCGCCGCGCCAGCGGCCCAGCACCCGGCGCGGCCCGGCGGCGATGATCACGTCCACGTCGACCGCCGTGGCGGGGGCGCTCATGCCGGCACTCCGCTGCGCTCCGTGCCGCCATGAGGCACGTCCGCGCTGAGTCGATGATTCGCTCGCTGACGCTCGCTCATGCCGGCACTCCGCTGCGCTCCGTGCCGCCATGAGGCACCACCGCGCTGAGTTGACGATTCGCTCGCTGACGCTCGCTCATGTGGCGCTCCCGGCTCGCGGCCGCGACGGCACCACCGGCGGTGTGCCGGCCGGCTCCCGCCGGTGGCGCAGCGACTCCACGCCGACCAGGTCGTCGGCGACCGCGTCCGGGGCGTCGGTGTCGAACCGGGCGATCGCCCGGATCCGCGCCGCGGCGGCCACCAGCACCGCGATGACCAGGCCGCAGAGCAGGAAGACGAACGCGATGCCGCGCCCCTCGCCGACCCCGATCAGCCGCCCGACGCTGCCGGCCAGCCGCCCGTCCGGCATCAGCATCGGCTCGAACAGCGCGGTTGCGGCGGGCGCCACCACCGCGAAGCCCAGCGGCAGCGTGGACCAGGAGATCATCTGGTTCAGCGCGGCGGCCCGGCCGTGGTAGCGCTGCGGGATCTTCACCTGCACGATCGCCCGGTAGATGCCGGTGGTCAGGGTCAGCCCGGCGGCAAGCCCGAACGCGCCCGCCGCGACCAGCAGCGGATCCGGACGCAGCGCGATCACCACACAGGCCACCGCCATGGCCAGGATGGACAGCAGCACCCCGCGCATCGGTCGGCGGGCCGGACCGCCCCACAGGGCGACGGTCAGGCCGGCCACCGTCGCGCCCAGCCCGGAGACGAACGACACCTGGGCCGCGTCGGCGAGCGTGCCGAAGGACAGCACCAGCGGGCTGACCAGGATCAGCGGCGGGGCCAGGAAGATGTTGAGCACCAGGAAGAACAGCAGCATCGCCCGGAAGTGCCGGTGCCCCCACGAGTAGCGGAAGCCGTTGGCGATCTCGGCGGTCAGCGTCTCCCGCCGGTGCCAGCCCATCCGTGCCGGCCAGCGGACCAGCGCCACGACCAGCACCGCCGCCGCGTAGCTGACGATGTCGATCACCAGGATGCCATCCAGGCCGACGGTGGCCAGCAGGCCGGCGGCGAACAGCGGCACGAACAGCGTCCCGACGCCGTTGACCATCTCCACCACGCCGATGGCGTGCCGCAGGTACCGCTTGGGCACCAGTTGCGGCACCGACGCCACGTACGCCAGCCGCTGGAAGGCGGTGGCCACCGACAACCCGACCAGCAGCGCGTAGATGTGCCAGATCTGCAGGGTGTCGGTCCACAGCAGCACGCCGAGCGCAATCTGCACCGCCCAGGCGGCGACGTCCCCAGCGAGCAGCACCGCCCGCCGGCTGGACCGGTCCACCACCGCCCCGGCCAGTGGGGCGACCACCAGGCCGGGCACCAGCGCCAGCGTCACGAACAGCGCCAGCTGGGCCACCGAACCGGTGGTCAGGTAGATCCAGATCGGGATGGCCCACTGGGTGAACGCCGACCCGATCAGCGACACCAGTTGGCCGGCGGCCACGCCGAGGAACCGGCCCATGCTCGGCTCGGCCGGGCGACGGCTCGGGCCCGCGTCCACCGGCGGGCCACCGTCACCCGGCCCACC